>NZ_JBSGDA010000011.1:0-223304 GCF_053602135.1 Nocardia sp. NPDC004573 | reverse complement strand
CGGTCCCATTCCGAACCCGGAAGCTAAGCCTGCCAGCGCCGATGGTACTGCACTCGACAGGGTGTGGGAGAGTAGGACACCGCCGGAACATCCTTTCCCGAAAGGCCCTCGACACCGTCGAGGGCCTTTCGCCATTTACGGGCCATTCGACGATCATCGTCGATCGCTTCCGCCATTCATCCGGACAATTACTTTCCGTGCCGGCCTGCGGTGAGCGCCGTCGTCAATTCCTGTGCCGTACTACGTGTCGCATCGACGAAGTCCTCGCGTTCCACGCGCGTCGTCGCGGCGCGCAACGGTCCCAGCTGCACTTCGTAGGACGCGGTGCCGCTCGCGTCGAAAACCGGGGCAGCCAGATAACTCAGCGGCAAGATCTCGTTCGAATCCAGCTCCGCCCGGGTGAACGGCCGGGACGTGAGGGCGGCGAGCTGGCGAAGTGCGCGCGTACGCAGATGCGGTCGCAGCAGTTCGGATCCGACCGCGCCGAGCAGATCGGCGAGCAGATCGACCATGCCCGCGTCGTCGGCCCGCGGACGGAAGACCGCGACCCCCCGTTCCCGCACCAGTGCCAGCAGCGCAGCGGCCATACGCTGATCCGCGTCGGTGGCGGTACCCAGCCAGGTGTTCTGCTCCTGCGCTGAACGCCACGGCATCACGCTCGCACCGGCCGGGAACTGGAGCGGAATGCGATGCCCCACCGGGATTCCGGGCACAACGCGGTCGACGCCGTGCCGGACGTCGAGCACGGTGAGCCGGTCCGGTTCGATGCGGCTGAAGGTGGCGCCGTACCCGGTCCGCGCAGCCAGTCCGACGAGGAGATCGCCCACCCCCTGGGGGAGCGCGGCGCCGTGCAGCCCGGCCAGCGCGGGCCCGATGCCGTAACCACGAGCCGAATCGCGCACGACCCACCCCGCCTCGTCCAGTTCGGCGAGGATGGCGGTCGCGGTCGCGCGGGCGATGCCGAGCCGCTCGGCGATGCCGGCGACGCTGATCGGTTCCCCTGACGTCGCCAGCAGCGACACGATGTCGACGACGCGTCGCGTGGGCGGCGACGTGGATCGGTCCGGCATGGCGGCAACCCCTTGTCCCGGCTCGGGTGAGCGACTTACGATGACGAATATTACATCAGACACCGTCGAATATTCGACGGTCGACGGGTAGGGAGCGCGAATGATTCTGGATCGGTTCCGGATAGACGATCAGGTCGCAATAGTCACCGGCGCGGGGCGCGGCCTCGGCGCGGCCATCGCCGTCGCGTTCGCGGAGGCGGGCGCGGACGTCGTGATCGCCGCACGGACCAAGAGTCAGCTCGACGAGGTCGCCGAGCGCGTCGCCGCCGCCGGACGCCAGGCGCACGTGGTGCCTGCCGACCTGAGCGATGCCGAGGCGACGGCGGCGCTGGCCGCGGCGGCGGTCGACCGCTTCGGGCGACTCGACATCGTGGTCAACAACGTCGGTGGAGCGCTGCCGTGCCCGTTGCTGGACACGACGCCGCAGGCGCTGCGGGAGGCGTTCGACTTCAATGTCACCAACGCGCATGCGCTCGTGCGGGCCGCGGTGCCGCGCATGCTGGAAACCGCCGGTGGCGGTTCGATTCTGAATATCACGTCCACGATGGGGCGGCTGCCGGGGCGTGCGTTCGCGGCATACGGCACCGCGAAGGCGGCGCTGGCCCACTACACCAAACTCGCCGCCCTCGACCTGAATCCGCGTATCCGGGTGAACGCCATCGCGCCCGGCTCCATCCTGACCTCCGCCTTGGAGATCGTCGCCGGAAACGACGCCATGCGTGCCGAATTGGAGTCGAAGACACCGCTGCACCACATCGGAGAACCCGAGGACATCGCCGCGGCCGCGCTCTACCTCGTGTCGCCCGCGGGCAAATACCTCACCGGCAAGATTCTCGAGCCCGACGGCGGCTTGATCATCCCGAACCTCGACCTTCCGATCCCGGATCTGTGACATGACATATCGCGTAGTGCACTGGGGCACCGGCAATGTGGGCAGGCATGCCTTGGCCGGCGTCATCGCCCATCCCGAATTGGAACTGACCGGCGTGTGGGTCTCGGGCCCGGCCAAAGACGGAAAGGACGCGGGGACCCTCGCAGGACTCGATCATCCGGTCGGCGTCACCGCGACGACCGACGCCGACGCATTGCTAGCGGCGCGTCCGGACTGCGTCGTCTATTGCTCGATGACCGACAACCGACTGTTCGAGGCCGTACAGGACCTCCAGCGCATCTTGGCCGCCGGCATCAATGTCGTCGCCTGCGCGCCGGTGTTCTTCCAGTATCCCTACGGCGTGCTGCCCGACGAGCTGCTGAAGCCGGTGCAGGAGGCGGCCGCGCAAGGGAATTCGTCGCTGTGGGTGAACGGCATCGACCCGGGTTTCGCCAACGACCTGCTGCCGCTCGCTCTCGCGGGGACTTGTCTGCGCATCGACGAAGTGCGCTGTCTGGAGATCGTGGACTACGCCAGCTACGACAACCGGGAGGTCATGTTCGACATCATGGGCTTCGGCAAGCCCCTCGACGAGATCCCCCTGCTGTTGCAGCCCGGGGTGCTCTCGCTCGCCTGGGGCGGCACGGTCCGCCAGCTCGCGGCGGGGATCGGGGCCACCCTGGACGCGGTCACCGAGACCTACGAGCGGGTCCCGGCGCCGGAGTCGTTCGACATCGCGACCGGGCACATCGCCGAGGGAACCGCGGCGGCATTGCGTTTCGAAGTGCGCGGTATGGTCGGCGACGTGCCGGTCACGGTGCTCGAGCACGTGACGCGGTTGCGCCAGGACCTGTGCCCGGAGTGGCCGCAGCCCGCGCACCCCGAAGGGTCCTACCGGGTGGAGATCACCGGCGAGCCCAGCTACGCCATGGACTTGGTGACCTCGAGCCGCAACGGAGACCACAACTACGCGACCCTGCTGGCGACCGGCATGCGCATCGTCAACGCGGTCCCCGCAGTGGTCGCCGCTCCCCCCGGAATCCTTACCGCGCTCGATCTGCCGCTGATCACCGCACCCGCGCAACGGACCGGTCGGTGAACCGACCGCGACCCGACGGCGTGGATAACCGGCGACCGATTCGTGGGGATACACGTCCCGACGATCGTGCGGCCCACGCGCGGTAAGAGGAGCCGTCCTGTAGCGCTGACGTGCGTACTCGGCCTTCCGGTGGTCGTCGCGCTCCGGCCCGATCCCGGCCGGGCGCGCGACCACGGAGCCGTGGACGGGCTACCCGGCCCGCATCGCCGATAGCGCCCGTTCGACGTCCTCTGTGCTGTTGTAGAGGTGGAAGGCGAAGCGTAGACCGCCGCCGCGCGCCGAGGCGATCACCTCGGCCTGCGCGAGGCGGGGTGCCAGGTCCGCCGCGCCGGGGACGGAGACGATCGGGGAACGCGCCGTGATCGGCTCGAAACCCAGTTCGCGCAGTCCGTCGCGGAAACGGTCGGCGAGTTCGAGGTCGTGCGCGCCGATCTTATCGACCGTCAATTCCTCGATCAGCGACAGTCCTTCCAGCGCGGCCACGACGCCGAGCCAATCGGGTGTGGTGTCGAAGCGGCGGGCCGTGGCGGGCAGCGCGGTGGGGTGGTACAGCTCCGCCCAGCGGTCTTCGGCGGCGTACCAGCTGGATCCGATCGGACGCAGCCGTGGGACGAACTCGCGCGGCGTGGCGAGGAACGCGACACTGCGCGCGCCGATGAGCCATTTGAAGCTGGCGCAGACCCAGTAGTCCGCGTCGGCGAAGCGCAGGGGCAGCCAGCCCGCGGCCTGGGTGGCGTCCACGAGCAGTCGCGCGCCGTTGGCCCGGGTGGCCGCGCGCAGTTCGGCCAGATCGGTGACACTGCCGTCCGCGGATTGGACCACGCTCACCGCTACCAGCGCGGTCTGCGGGCGCACCTGCGCGGCCAGCTCCGTCAAGGGGACGAAGCGCACGACGAGGTCGTCCCGGTAGACGAAAGGCATGGAGACCGAGGCGAATTCGCCTTCCGGTAGCAGGACCTCCGCGCCGGACGGCAACGCGTTGGCCACGGGGGCGATCAGGCCCGCCACACCGCTGCCGAGCGCGATGTCGTCGGCCGTCGCGCCGTCGAGCAGGCGGGCGAATCCGGCACGGAGGGCCGGGGCCAGCCGATCCACCTCGGTTGTCGGCGCGCCGCGGCCGGACGCCCAGCTCGCGCTCGCGTCGCGCACCGCGGCCAAGGCCCGGGCGGACGGCAGGCCGAAGGAGGCGGTGTTCAGGTAGGTGGTTTCGGGCGTGAATTCGTCAGGCGCTAGGGAGGGCATGGACGCAGCATCCGCCGGGCCGCGCCGGATCGTCCAGCGCCACCGGGCCGATAGTGGACCCATTTCGGGCTCGGCGCGAGGCGATCACGTCTCCGGTGTCCACATGTTGGACAGGAGTTCGAAGCTGGGGGTGTCCGCCAGTGACTGCATGGACTCGTAGATCCGGCGGTACTCGGTGGAGGCGATACGCCACTTGCCGTCGAGGTCACGGCGGTAGGTGTCGGTGTAGTACCCGGCTCCGCGAATCAGCACCCCGTATGCGGTCGCGATCACGGTGTCCTCGAAGGCCCACGACCCCGTGGCCGTGTCGCCCTCGACGCGTATCTCGGGGTGGTTGGCGATGTGTACCGTGACCAGCGTGGGACCGAGATTCTCCCGCATGAACGCGGTGATGGCTTCGCGGCCGTCCAGGCGCAGCGGCTCGCCCATGGCGTGGGTGCCGTAGCGTCCCCGCGCGTCGACGGCGAGGGTGTCGGCGAACTCGTCCCACTCTTTGAGGTCGAGCGTCCGGAAGTAGCGGTACTTGAGCTGGCGGACGGCTTCGATGGCGTCGAGATCCATCTGTAGAGCCTGGCACGCGTGGAGGCGGCAGACAAGAACGTGTTCTACTTTTCTGGCCGAGTCGGTTGTTCCGCGGCGCCGAGTGGACCGAACGCGGCATCCGGGATGGCGAGCAGGCGCGGCTGTCCGGCCGGAGCCGTCGGCGGGTGTCGAACCGGCTCGACCGGGTACCCGGAGGACGGATGCCGACGTGTGGCCACGACGGCGCCGAGGTACCGATCTCGTCACGACCGAGGGAATCTGCGATGACCGACCGTCCCGCCACCCACGAGCCGAATCAGGAAACAGTACTCGACCAGGACCTCGCCCTGAAAGCGGCGGCGCAGCGCTTGGAGAACGAATTCGACGGCGTGGCAAGCGAAGCCGCGATCGAGGACCATCTGCACTCGTCGTACGACCATGTCGCCGACAACGCCACCATCGCGAATTTCTTGCCGCTGCTGGCCGAGCGGTACACCCGCGAATGGCTGTTGAGCCTCGCGGATTCCGCGCACGAGTCCGCCTAACGGCCTTTAAGCTCTACGCGAGCACGCGTGGAGGTTGGAATTGACGGTCGAGGTGATGACCGAACCCGAGCCGGGGGAGTTATCCACCGGATCTGGGCAGGCAGCACGGCCGGGTCGGCCCCCGGCGTCCATGATCGAGCGGATGACACTGATCCTGGAGGCGTTCGACGGCGCGACGCCGGCGCTCACCCTCGTCGAACTGTCCGAGCGCACCGGGCTGCCGCGCTCCACCGTGCACCGCATCCTCGACCAGCTGATCCGGCTGCGCTGGCTCGCGCACGCCCCCGGTGGCTACCGGCTCGGCCTGCGCACGCTGGAGTTGGGCGGGCTCGCCGCCGACCACAACGAGATCCGGGACGCGGTGAGCCCGCTCCTGCACGACGTGTGCCAGCAGACCGGGATGGTCGGCCACCTGGGCGTACTGGACGGGCGCGACGTGCTGTATCTGGACAAGGTGGGCGGCCGGGTCGCCGCGAGCGTGCCCACCCGGCTCGGCGGCCGGATGCCCGCGCACAGCACGGCGCTCGGCAAGGCGCTGCTGGCGACGTTGGACCCGAGCGTCGTGGAGGCGTCCTTCCGGGATCGCCTGCCGCAGTTCACCCCCCGCACTCTCGCCGACCGGGCGGAATTGCATCGCGAACTCGGCCGCATCCGTAATCGCCAGGGTGTCGCCGTCGACAACGAGGAGTCCGTGTCCGGCCTCGCGTGCGTGGCCGTGCCGATCCGCGGTCGCGGCGCGGCGGTCGCCGCGGTGTCGCTGTCGGGCCGGGCCGGCGCCGATCGTGTGGTGCCGGACACCGCGCGGCTGGCCCGCGCGCTGGCCGAGGTCGCTCAGGAGGCGGGACGAAACCTCTTCCCTCGGCACGCGCGTAGGCGTTGACCTGAAGAATTTCCGTTCGCGCTGCGCGCGAGCGGCCGGGCTGCTTTCCTGATGAGGTCAGGATGGACAGTCGGCGAGCCGGAGTCGGGGAAGCGATGCACCGGGTACCGATCCGAGAGCGGCCATTCCGTTCCGAATGGCTATGGTTTGCGGCAGGCGTGCTGGCCACCGTCGCGGTGGTCGTGTGGCTGGTGCGTCCGTCCGCGCCGACCTGTGGTGCGGCGAACCCGCCGCACGAGGCGCCCACGCCGTCCCGATTACCTGTCTCCGTGGTGACTTTCGCACCGATCGGGCCGGACACGTCGGCCGAGGCGCGTTATTTCGTGTTCGGCGCCCAGGTGTCGTGTTCCTTCCGCGAGCTGGCGACGAGTGGTTACTATGCGGGGCTGGCCACTCCCGACTACGGCCGCGCCGACCTCTGCGGCGCGTATCTGGACATCACGGGTGCGCGCGGGACGGTTCGGGCGCTGGTGGTCGACCACTGCCCGGCCTGCGCTCCGGGACAACTGGCTCTCAGCGCGGCAGCATTCGAGCGGATCGCCGATCCGCACGACGGAGTGGCGCGGGTCGATTACCGCCTGGTCCGCGACCCGCAGCCGGTGCAGGAGCTGACCTACGAGGTGAAGCCGGATTCGTCCGCGTCCTGGCTCGGCGTCCTGTTCGGCGGCACGGGCAATCCCTTGCGCGAAGCGGCTGTTCGTCCCGCGGAGGGCGGGGCGTGGCGACCGCTCACGCGGCGGGCCGACAACCATTGGACGCTCTCCGGCGCGGGGCGGGGCCCGTTCACCGCGCGCGTGACCGATGTCTTCGGCAACGAGGCCGAGATCACCGGGGTGCTGATAGAGCCGGGCCGGTACTCGGCCGGTACCCGGCTCTACTCCGGCGCGCCGTCGTTCACGTCGACGCCGTCGCTCGCCACTGCGACGGAGCCCGCCACCGTCGCTTCGGGTTGCCTGCGATAGCGATCAGGCCCGTTTCGCGGCCAGCGCCCGCCCGGCCGCCCGGCCGGAGAAGATGCACCCGCCGAGGAAGGTGCCCTCCAGCGCGTTGTATCCGTGCACGCCGCCGCCACCGAAACCGGCGACCTCACCCGCGGCGTACAAGCCCGGAAACGGCGTGCCGTCCGGCCGGATCACTTGGGAGTTGAGGTCGGTCTGCAAGCCGCCCAGTGTCTTACGGGTGAGGATGTTGAGCCGCACGGCGATGAGCGGGCCCGCGTCCGGGTCGAGGATCCGGTGCGGTTTGGCGACCCGGCCCGCCTTGTCGCCGAAATACCGGCGCGCGTTGTCGATCGCCATCAGTTGGCTGTCCTTGCTGTACTTGTTCGCGAGTTCCCGGTCGCGCGCGACGATCTGGCGTTCCAGATCGTCGTAGTCCAGCTCGGGCCCGCGCGCGATCTTGTTCATGCCCGCGACGAGTTCCCGCAGCGTATCCGCCACCACGAAATCGACACCGTGCTGTTTGAACGCCTCGACCGGCCCCGGCGCGCCCTTGGCGACGCGGCTTTTCAGGGTGAGTTTGAGGTCCTTGCCGGTGATGTCCGGGTTCTGCTCGGAGCCCGACAGCGCGAACTCCTTCTCGATGATCGACTGCGTGAGCACGAACCAGGAGTAGTCGTAGCCGGTCTTCAGGATCTCCTTCATCGTCGTGTTGGTGTCGAAACCGGGGAAACACGGCGCGGGCAGACGCTTTCCGTTCGCGTCGAACCACATCGAGGACGGCCCGGGGATGATCCGGATGGCATGGTCGGGCCAGATCGGATCCCAGTTGACGATGCCTTCGGTGTAGTGCCACATGCGGTCCCGGTTGACGATGGCGCCGCCCGCGGCCTCGGTGATGGCGAGCATCCGGCCGTCGACGTGCGCGGGTACGCCGGAGATCATGGTCTGCGGGCACGGACCGAGCCGTTCCGTCGGCCAATTGCGCCGGATCAGGTCGTGGTTGTGGCCGATGCCGCCGGAAGCCACGATCACGGCTTCGGCGCGATACTCGAACTCGCCGACGACGGTCCGCGACGAGGCGCGTCCGCGGTCGAGGTCGGTGTCCTCGAGCACGACGCCGCGCACGCCGACCACCGCGTCGTCCTCCACGATCAGTTCGTCCACCCGGTGGCGGAACCCGAAACGGACCAGGCCGCGCCGTTCGGCCTCGAGAACCGGCTCGGCGAAGACCCGGACCACCTCCGGGCCGGTGCCCCAGGTGAGGTGGAAGCGCGGCACCGAGTTGCCGTGTCCGTCGGCACGGTCGCCGCCGCGCTCGGCCCATCCGACCAGCGGCGTCACCCGCAAGCCGAGCTCGCGCAGGTACTCGCGCTTCTCGGTGGCCGCGAACCGCACATACGCCCGCGCCCACTGCCGGGCCCATTTGTCCTCGTCGTCGCGGTCGAACCCGGCGGAGCCGAGCCAGTCCTGCAGGGCCAGATCGTAGGAGTCCTTGATGCCCAGGCGTCGCTGCTCCGGGCTGTCGACGAAGAAGAGGCCGCCCAGCGACCAGAACGCCTGGCCGCCCAGATTGTTGCGGTTCTCCTGGTCCAGTACGTGCACGGTGCGGCCGGCCTTGACCAGTTCGTGCGTGGCGACCAGGCCGGCCAGCCCGGCGCCGACGACGAGGACGTCCGCCTCGGGGCTGCTGTGGGACATGTTCATCCTTCGGTTGCGGTGCTGTAGGCCAGCACGACGTGATGGAAGAGTTCGGTGCGGCGCTCGCGCACGGCCTGGCTGTCCGGCTCCATGAGGACCTGCACGCTGGTGCCGTCGTGGACGGCGATGAGTGCTTGGCCGAACGCCTCCGGGTCCGGCACGGTGCGGCCGCCGCGCGCGAGCGCCGCGACGATGGTGGGCATGAGCGCAGCGACGATGGCCTCCTCGCGGGCGGCCATCACCCGGCGTAGCGCGGGGGTGCGCAGCGCGTGTGCGGTGAATTCGGCGGTGATCCGGTACCAGCCCTCGTCGACCGGGACCGCCCGTTCCAGTCGCCGGACCGCGCTGCGCACGTCATCGGCGCCGTCGGCAGCGATCTCGTCGAGGATGGCGCTCGCCTGGGTGAGCATCGCCGTCGAACGCTGCTCCCACATGGCCAGGAACAGCTCGTCCAGTGAGCTGAAGTTCGAGTAGAACGCCCCGCGGGTGAATCCGGCGCGCTCGCACACCCGCTCCACGGTGGCGCGCCCGAAGCCTTCTTCGGCGAACGCCTCGTAGGCGGCGGTCAGCAACCGGCTCCTCGTCTCGGCGCGACGGCGGGTGACCCGGGCGGGCGCGGCCTGCGCGGCATCGTATGCCATGGGGCGCCTCCTCGGTGGGCCTCGGCCATTTCGGATACAGAAATGTACTCGATACAGAAACGTATCAGAACGCGGTGCGCGGTGTGGCCGAATTCGCCGAGTAGGGTGATCCCGGCACACCCGACGCGATCGGGATGCTCGATGCCTGTCGATCCGATCGGTGCGAGGTGATCCGACGATGAGCGAGATCCGCGGCGGTGGTAGTTCGATGCGGTGCTGGCGGGTGCGCAGGCCGGGCCCGATCGATGGCGGTCCGCTGGACTCGGACCGCGCGCCGGTCCCGGAACCCGGTCCGGGCGAGCTGACCGTGCGTGTCCTCGCGTGCGGGGTGTGCCGGACCGACTTGCACGTGGCCGAAGGCGACCTTCCGGTGCATCGCGCGGGGGTGGTGCCGGGGCACGAGGTCGTCGGCGAGGTCGTCGCGATCGGCCAGGGTGCGGAGGTGGCGGGTTTCGGCGCAGGGGACCGGGTGGGCATCGCGTGGCTCCGGCACACCTGCGGGCAGTGCAAGTTCTGCCTGCGCGGAGCGGAGAACCTCTGCCCGTACTCGGCCTACACCGGCTGGGACGCCGACGGCGGCTATGCCGAATTCGCCTGCGTCCCAGCGGCATACGCGCTGCGCCTGCCCGCCGGCTACACCGATGCCGACACCGCTCCGCTGCTGTGCGCGGGCATCATCGGGTACCGGGCGCTGCTGCGGGCTTCCGTGCCGTCGGGCGGGCGGCTGGGAATCTACGGCTTCGGCGGCAGCGCCCACATCGCCGCCCAGGTAGCCGCCGCCCGCGGAGCGGAAGTCCATGTGATGACCCGGGACCCGGCGGCGCGTGAACTCGCGACCGCGCTCGGAGCCGCCTCGGTGCAGGGCGCGGCAGATCCCCCTCCGGTACTGCTGGATTCGGCGATCCTGTTCGCGCCGATCGGTGACCTCGTGCCGCCCGCCCTTGCGGCACTCGATCGCGGCGGAGTCCTGGCGCTCGCCGGTATCCATCTCACCGACATTCCCGCGTTGAACTACCAGCGGCACCTGTTCCAGGAGCGGGAGATTCGCTCGGTGACCGCCAATACCCGCGCGGATGCCCGCGAATTCCTGGCTTTCGCAGGGGAACACCGGATACATCTGACCACGCACGGGTATTCCCTGGACATGGCCGACCGAGCGCTGGCGGATCTGGCGCACGGACGATTTGCCGGTGCGGCGGTTCTGCTGCCGTAGAACACGATTCGGCGCTGACTCCGTATCGGTCGGGTGGAGTTCCTTGACGGCCCTCGGGGCCGTTCCTACCTTCGCGGATATAGCCGAGAATTGTCACTGACAAGTGTCGCTCGGCTGTCTCACAACGGCGTGAGTAGGTGAGTACGATGGCCAACCGGAAGGTAATTCACTTCGAAAAGTGGCGTGTAGTAAGGGCATTCGCCGTGCTACTGCTCGTCGCGGGATTCGGGGCGGCGACAGGATTGCACGCATGGGCGACGTCCTGTGCGGCAGTCGACGTCGTCGTCGCCAGAGGCACCCATGAACCCGGGTATCTGGGTTCGGTGGTGGGCGATCCGCTGTACGACTCGCTGTGGCAGGCGCTTCCGGTCGATTCGCAGGCCTATCGGGTGGACTATCCGGCCGATCTGCTCGATCCGTCCTCGATCAGCCGCGGCACCCAGGACATGACCGCTCATCTGCTGTGGCAAGCGGCGAGGTGCCCGGACCAGCGGTTCATCCTGGTCGGCTTCTCCCAGGGAGCCATCGTGACGCACGGGGTGCTCGGCACCGGCATCGTGACCGCGCTCGGTGGCATGCACACCTTGCCCGCGGATCTGTCCTCCCGGGTGGCCGCGGTGTTGTTGTTCGGTGACCCGATCCGGCTGATCGGCTGGAGCGTGCCGGACCAATACGCCTGGCGAACCGGAAACTACTGTGCCAGCGGCGATCCCGTCTGCGAGGGTGGCATCAGGCCGGCCGCGCACACGGACTACCGGTGGGCCATGTGGCCCGCGGTGGAGTTCACGGTGAACCGGGTGTGAGGTCGCGAGACCGGGGAACCCAGGGGTGGGCCGACAGCTCGGCCCGCCCCTGGTCGTGCGTAGCTACCACTGCAAGCCGGGGACGACCCGGGCGACGCGCGCCGCGGGCTTGGGCAGCGCCATGAGCGGCATGATCACCGGGGCCAGGGCGGACAACGGGCCGCCGCCCGCTGCCGGAGCCGGGGCGGGCGACGAATCGGCCGGACGACGGTCCGAGTCACCCCGCGCCGCCTGCGACTCCCCGAACAACCGGAAGCCCTGGTGCATGATCTGACGCTTCACCGACGGCATCAGCAACTCCACCGCCTGGGCGAAGGTGCCGACCGGCGTGTCGATGCGATGCGGCCGGTCCTCGAGCGCGCGCACCACGATCGCGGCGGCCTGCTCCGGATCCGGCACCGGAAGCGAGCGGTACAGGTCGGTCGGCGCGATCATCGGGGTCCGCACCAGCGGCATCCGCACCGAGGTGAAGGTGATGCCGGCATCCCGGTTCTCCACCGCCGCGATCTCGCTGAAGTTGTCCAGCGCCGACTTGCTGGCCACATACGCCGCGAACCTGGGCACCTTCGTCTGCACCGCGATCGAGGAGATGTTGACCACGTGCCCGAAGCGGCGCGCCCGCATCGACGGCAGCAATCCGAGGATGAGGCGCACGGCGCCGAAGTAGTTCACCGCCATGGTGCGCTCGAAATCGTGCATGCGATCGGTGGAGTTGAGCACCGAGCGGCGGATCGAACGGCCGGCGTTGTTGACCAGGTAGTCGACGCGGCCGTGGTCGTCGAGGACGCACTGCACGAGCTTCTCGACCGCTTCGGAATCGGTGATGTCGCACGGATAGGTATGCGCGACACCGCCTTCCGCGCGCACGGCTTCGGCGGCGGCCGCCAGGTCGTCGTGACCGCGGGCCACCATCAGAACCGTGGCGCCGCGCCGGGCGACGGCGTGCGCGGTGGCCAGCCCGATCCCGGAGGACGCTCCGGTGATCAGCACGACCCGGCCGGCGAGCGGATCGCCGGTGACGGACACGCGTCCGCGCTGCGGGTCGAGGTGGTCGCGCCAGTACTGCCACAGCCGCTCGGCGTAGCTGTCGAACGACGGCACGGTCAGGCCGGTGCCGCGCAGCTGGGCGCGGGTGGAATCGCTGATGAACTCCGCCGAGAACGAGGTGTGCGGAGCGACCTCGGCCGGGATGCCCACCTGTTCGAGCAGGAAATCGCGCACGGACGTGACTCCCGGCAGCTGCGCGAGGCCGCTGAGCGCGAGCCCGCTGCCAGGCACGGTGCCCACGCCGGTCGGTGCGCCCGCCGCGGCCGCGAGCGCGCGGTACACCTCGCCGAACGGCTGCGGCTGCGGGTTGACCAGGTGGAAGGTGCGTCCGTTCAGGCCGGGCCGGCGGATCAGTTCCACCATGGCGGCCGAAACATAATCGACCGGAACGATATTCGTCGCGCCGAGATCGGGCAGCGGCAAGGGCAGATCGGACGGCAGCGCGGCGAGCTTCGCGATCGCGCCGAAGAAGTAGTAAGGCCCGTCGACCTTGTCCATCTCGCCGGTGCGGGAATCGCCCACGATGATCGCGGGCCGATACACCCGCCAGCGCACGTCGCGCGCCTGGCGGACGAGTTTCTCGGCGGCGAACTTGGTGCGGTGATACGGCGAGGTCAGCCGCTGTCCGAGGTCGAAGTCCTCCTCGAAGAACTTGCCTTTGTGGTCGCCCGCCACCGCGACGGAGGAGACGTGGTGCAGCACCGCGCCCACCTCGCGGGCCAGGGCCAGCACCGAGCGGGTGCCGCTGACGTTCGCCGCGTGCGCGGTGTCCTCGTCGGCCGTCATGTCGTAGACGGCGCCCAGATGGACGATGTGATCGGCCTGCGGCGCCTCGCACGCCAGCCCGAGGCCCTCCGCGGTGAGATCGCCGATCAGCGCGAAGACCCGTTCGGCGCCGCGCCAGCCCGCCGCGATGTCGGTGAATTTCGCCAGGGATGTCTCACGCACCAGCACGTGGACGATCGCGTCGGCGTCGCGATCCAGCAGGTCCTGCACGACCCGCCTGCCCAAGAATCCGGTTCCGCCCGTCACGATGTAAGTGGCCATCGCATACTCCTGCTGTTCACTCGAACCTGTTGTCGCACAAGTCATCCGGCATGCGGCAATGGATGCGGACAGCGTGATTCGGCCCCCAGCGACAGACGTCGGGCCGAAAGTAGGAACACCTTCGTCCTGACTTATTACTGAACAGTAACCGACCGCGTGTCGACCCGGCAAGCGATCATGACCCGTTCGGCCTGTGGGGCTGGTCACCGTCTGCGCAGGTCAAACGGTATGTGTTACAAAGATTTCCAGTTACCCACATTCTGGTCGAGTGTCCAGCAACCTGGCAGCGTCCGGTCCGGCTACTTCTTCTCGACTCGGGCGGGCGGCGCTTGCAGCGGGGGCTTGCCGCGCAAGAACGTCTCGAAGGCGTCCAGGTCGGTCGGGCCCACCACGGTATCGGCGCCCTCGGTGAAGACGGTGAATCCGTCGCCTCCCGAAGCCAGGAAGTTGTTGGTCGTCACGCGATACGTGGCGACCGGATCGAGTGGCTGACCTGCGATGCGAACGCTGTCGGCGATCACCTTCGCACCCGTGGGGGCAGCGTCGGAGTAGGCGTAGCCGATGCCCGCCAGAGACAGGATCGTCGGTTTGCCCGCGGTGGCGGTCCACTGCTGTTCCAGCAGGCGCAGGATCTGGCTGCCGGTCAGGGTGAGCGTGACGACCTGGTTGCCGAACGGTTGAACGGTGAACAGGTCGCCGTAGGTGATCGGCCCCTGTTTCAGATCGGCGCGTACGCCGCCGGGGTTCATGAAGGCGGCGACGGCGGCGGCCGGGCCCGCGGTGGCCGACAGCATGGAATCGGCGATCACGTCTCCCAGCGGTGAGGTGCCCGCCGGACCGGGATCATGCGGCAGGGCGTTCGCGGTCGCACCGACGACGCGGCCCGCGCGCGGCCGCGATTGCTCGGTGTAGAAGTCGATCAGCGCGGTCGTCGGGGCGTCCGGCGTCACCTCGCGGGTCACGACGCGGTTGACCGCGGACGCCTGCACGCCGTCACCGCCGAAGCGCAGCGTGACGTCGGTGATGAGCCGTCCGTACGAGGACGCCTGGGTGACCACCTTGCCCGCGATGGTGCACACATAGGGCTGATGGCTGTGCGCGGTGAACACCGCGCGGACGGCGGGGTCGATTCGCTCGGCCAGCCCCGTGACGTTCGGCGTGATGTTCGCGCATCCGTTGTAGTCCACCGGCGCATCCGGTTCGGGCCGCTGGGAGCCGCCGTCGTGCACGAGCGCCACGATCGCCTCCGCGCCCGCCGCCTTCAGCTCCGGCACATAGCGGTTGATCGCGGCGGCTTCGTCGCCGAAGAGATAACCCCGGATGCCTTCGGGCAACACGATATTCGCGGTGTCGGGCGTGACCGTGCCGACCACGCCGATCCGATGGCCGCCCACCTCGAGTACCGTCCACGGGCGCAGCGCGGGCGGCGGGTTGCCCTGCGCGTCGGTGACGTTGGCCGCCAGATAGGCAAACCTCGCGCCGGTGAACGGGGCGCCGGGCGAACATCCGTCGTACGCGCACCCGCCTTGCTGCATGCGGGCCAACTCCAGTACGCCGTCGTCGAACTCGTGATTGCCGACCGCGGATGCGGCGACTCCGATATGGTTCAGGAAGGTGATCGTCGGCTCGTCATGGAAGAGGCTCGAGATCAAGGGGCTGGCCCCGATGTCGTCCCCCGCCGCGAGCACGGCACTGGACGGATAGGCGGCTTTCAGCCGCGCCAGATGAGTGGCGAGGTACGCGGCTCCACCCGCGTCGTATTTCGCGATCTTGCCGCTGGACCCGCTCGGCGGCTGCAGGTTTCCGTGCAGATCGTTGAAGCCGAACAGGTGTACCTCGTCCGGGTGCGCCGGACGCAGGTCGTCGGTCGAGATCAAGGGCACGATACGGTCCGCGGTCGAGGAGCCGGGATCGGACGTCGTGCCGCAACCCCCCACCAGACCGACACCGACGAGACCGGCAAGAACCACGGCGATGCGACGGCGCGCTCTCATACCACGACTGTCCCATGTCCGCGGCGTTCGCGCACGACGGCCGTAATACGGCGTGCCGCAGGCGAAGTGTGGTGATCGATCCGGCTATTGCGCGGCGGGGAATTCCTCGGCCAGTTCCTCGAAGACCGCGGTGTTCATCGCGAAGGCGCGCTTGCCTTCGTCGAGCACACGACGGCGCTCCAGATCGTCGAGCGGCAGCCGATCGAGCAGGCCGCGGTATTCCCGCTTGAAGGCCGCGGGATTGCCGACGCCGTCGAAGACGTAGAAGCGGACGCCGTCGCCGCGATGCGGCAGATTCCACAGCTTCTCGGCGGTGCCGCGGATGACCTGTCCGCCGGAGAGGTCACCGAGGTAGCGCGTGTAGTGGTGGGCGATGTACCCGGCCGGCCAGTCGCGCGCGCACTCGTCGATGCGTTCGGCGTAGGCCGCGGTGGCGGGCAGCGGTTCCAGGCCGGCGCGCCAGTCCGGACCGAGCAGATGCGCGAGATCGCGCTCGAGTTCGGCGGTGCGGGCGAGCTCGGGCCGGATGAACGGCCCGGCGACCGGGTCGCCGGACAGCGTTCCCCATCGCTGTTCGAGCGCCCGGTAGATGAACCACAGCTGACCGGTGTAGCGGTGGTACGAGTCGACACCGAGGGATCCGCCGAGCATCTCGCTCATGAAGCGGGAGTTCTCCGCCTCCGCATGCTGTTGCGCGGTGGCGCTGCGGATCTGCGTCGAGAACGGCACTGCTTCCGACATGTCCGAACCACCTCACCTCACACCGGGGTCGCCACCGGAGCGCGGCGCCCTGACCAGTTCGATTAGAGGTTACCGGGCGGCCGTGCGGCGCGCATGCGCCTCGCGGCTCAGTGGGCGGGCGTCGATCGGCGGCGACGCCGGACGATCGGGCGGCGCAGGGAACCGAACCGGCGCAGGATCCGCGGCCTGCGCACGGTGCGGTCGCACCACTCGCCGAGGGTCACTCCGGCCGCCAGCGCGCAGCCGATGCCGAAGGCCGACAGCAACTGGTTGGCTCCGATCAGCAGTTCGTCGTTGAGCAGGGCGTAGAGCCCGCGGTAGACCTTCAGCCCCGGCAGCAGCGGGGTGATGCCCGCGACGGCGACGACCAGCGGGGGAGTCAGCGCGCGGCGGGCCATGAGACCACCGGCCAGGCCGACCAGCGTCGCCGCGGCGCCGGAGGAGATCACCGGGCCGAAACCCGCCTCCTGGACGAGGAGGAAGCAGATGATGCCCGCGGCGCCGCTGCCCGCGGCGGCGGCCAGAGCCCGGCGTTCGGCGTAGCAGGCGAGCGCGAACGCCAGCGCCGCCACCGCACCGGCCAGGATCTGCACCGGCAGGTCGGTGATGTCGCGGGCGGAGGTCAGATAGACCGGCGGCACCGTGGCGTCGAGGAGGTCGGCGATGCGCAGGGTGAGCGCGATGCCCGCGATGATGCCGCCGGTCATCATCATCACCTCGAGCATGCGGGCCGTGGCGGTGATGGGGGCGCCGGTGATCGCGTCCTGCACCGAGCCGACCAGTTGCAAGCCGCTGAGCAACACGGTGATTCCCGCCGCGATGATCAGCGTGGGGTCGGCGTCGAACCGCAGGCGCACGGCCAGGCTCGCCAGCACGATGGCCGGGATCGCCGCGATGGCGCCGCCGACCATGTGCTGGAAGAAGAACGGCAGCCCGTACCGATTGAGAACGCGATTGGTGCGGTCGATCGCCGCGGTGGTCGCGAAACTGACCGCGGCCACGAGAGCGCCCGCGCCCAGCAGCGCGGCGATCGCCGCCGCCATCAGCGACCACGCGGCGGTGGCGGTCCACCGGTGATACGGGTGCGGCGCCGAGGTGATCGCGTCCAGTGCGGCGCGGGCCTGGTCCGGCGGAACCACCTCGTTGCGGATCCGGCGGGTCAGCCGGTCCACGGCGGCGAGCCGGGTGAAGTCCAGGGCGCGGTAGTGCACGATCCGCATGGTGCTGGCCGGGGGCAGCGCGGGCCCGCGGTCGGCCCAGATGCGAATGGCGTCGTAGGTGACGTCGATGCTGCAGCGGGACAGCCCGTAGGTGGCGGCGATGAAGCGCACCGTCGTGGTGGTGTCCACCACGCCGGTGCCGGAGGCGAGCACCACCTCGCCGACGCGCACCGCGAGCTCGAGGACTTCGGCGACCCTGGCGTCGTCGGTGAGGTCGATCGGCTGCAACGGTGTCGGCGCGGTGACGATGGTGTCCGCGGTCGCCTGCCGGTCCGCCACCAGCAGGCCGACGGCCTGGGTGACGACGGGAATGGGCCGGGCGCGCCGCAGGCGAAGCCCGCGACGCCAGCCGAGGTGGTCCACCCGCGCGGTGGTGACATCTCGTACGGAAGGTGCGTCAGGACTCATGGACGCGAACCTAGTCATCCGATGACTGCTCGGCATCCGCGCGGGTCGCGACGGGCGTGCCGGCTACGCCCGCACCCTTGGTGGTACGGGCGAATCGTGGTAGAACTTGTTCTAATTTCGGCGATGGGAGCGCGTGCGGTGCGGTACGGAATCGTGTTGTTCACCAGCGATCGGGGCATCACCCCCGCGGATGCGGCGCTGGCCGCCGAACGTGCCGGTTTCGACACGTTCCACGTGCCCGAGCACACCCACATCCCGGTGGTCAGGGCCGCGGCGCACCCGCGCACCGGTGATGCGAGCCTGCCCGACGACCGGTATCTGCGGACGCTCGACCCGTGGGTCGCGCTCGGCACCGCGGCGTCGGTGACCGAGCGCATCGGGTTGTCCACCGCGGTGGCGCTGCCCGCCGAACACCATCCGATCACCTTGGCCAAGACCATCGCCTCGCTGGACCACTTGTCCGGCGGCCGGGTGAGCCTCGGTGTGGGATTCGGCTGGAACACCGACGAACTCGCCCACCACGGCGTGCCCGCGGGCAAGCGTAGGACGGTGCTGCGCGAGCATCTGGAGGCCATGCGCGTGCTGTGGACCGAAGAGGAAGCCCGTTTCGACGGTGAGTTCGTCACCTTCGGCGCCAGCTGGTCGTGGCCGAAGCCGGTGCAGAAACGCATTCCGGTGCTGCTCGGTGCGGCGGGCACCGAGAAAAACTTCACCTGGCTGGCGAAGCACGCCGACGGATGGATCACCACGCCGACCGAGGACGGCCTCGACGAGAAAATCGAGCTGCTGCGCCGGATCTGGCGCGAGCACGGGCGTGCGGACAGCCCCGAGGTTGTCGCGCTCGCCGGTCGCCACGACGCGGCACAGCTGGCGCGCTGGGCAGAAGCCGGTGTCACCGAAGCGGTCTTCGGACTGCCCGATCGTCCCACCGAGGACGTACGGGCCTACCTCGCGCGACTGGCCGGGAAGCTCGGCATCGAGCACAGCGGCTGACTCGTCCGGCGCGCCATCGGGTGCGGCGGCGGATCGGGTGATCGGCGGAGGCGGGAGAGTTCCGAGCCGCCCAGCAGATCAGCGCGCCGAGGTGCGGCTGCCGGCCGAGGTCGTCCGGCGCCGGGCCGAGCTGCCCCACGAACGAGAGGTGGCCCGCGCGAAGGGAATTCGCGCGGGCCACGGAGGGTGGTTGTCAGCGCAGGTCGCGTCTGCGGAAGGCGGTGACGCCGACGGCGAGCAGCAGTGCGGCGATCGCGAGCAACCACAGCAGCGGCTGTGCCTGGAATTCGGCGCCGGGCACCTTCGGCGGGTGCACGAACGGCACCAGATCGACCAACCCTTGCGGCAGCCCGTCCAGCGAACCCACGAAGAAGATCACCACCATGGCGCTGAGCACGCCCCAGGCGACCGGGGCGAACCGCGGTGCGACGCCGTAGAGGGCGACCGCTATGCCCGTGACGACCCAGACCGCGGGCACCTGGACGGCGGCGGCGGCGAGCGACTGGCCGAGTCTCGAGCCGAAGTCGCCGCCGGTGGCGCCGTACACGATGCCGATCGCCACACCGGAGACCAGCAGTGCCGCGGCGGGGCCGAGCAGCGCGAAACCGATGTGGCTGAGTGCGTAGCGGACGCGGCCGACGGCGCCGGACAGCGTGGCCTCGACCCGGGCGCTGGTCTCCTCGTCGTGCAGCCGCAGGGCGGCGGAGATCGAGTAGGCCGACGCGGCAGCGGCCAGCATCGTGATCGCGTAGGTGATGAACGACTGCTGCAACTGCTGAGAGCCGCCCATCCGGGTGACCATGTCCCGGATGGACGCGCTGCCGTCGAGCATGTCGCCGACGCTGTTCACCGCGCCGCCGATCAACAGGCCGTACAGGGCGAAGCCGACCGTCCAAGCCAGCAGGGTGCCGCGCTGCAACCGCCACGCCAAGCCGAGCGGGCCGGACAGCAAGCCCGCCGCGGTGGGCGGCCCGGGACGCTCGGCGATGAGTCCCGAACCGATGTCGCGGTTACCGAGCAACGCGTACGCCAGCGCGGTCGCTCCCACCGCGAGCGCGGCGAAGGGCAGCAGCACCCACCAGCGTTCCTCGGCGTACGGGCGGATCTGGAGCGACCATCCGATCGGTGAGAACCAGGACAGCACGCCGTTTCCGGCGTCGCCGACCGCGCGCAGGGCGAAGGCCGCGCCGAGGGCGCCGAACGCCACACCGCGCGCCACCCGCGCGCCGGCGCTGACTTGCGCGGCGACCGCCGCGACGGCAGCCCAGACGAGGCCCGACACGGCGAGGGCGGAGCCGAAGGCAATCGATCCCGCAAGGGGAAGGTCGGTGCCATAGAGCGACAAGGCGCAGACGGCCCCGGCGACCGACGCCCCCGCATAGGTCATGATCAGGGTGGCGGTGAGACCGGCGAAACGCCCGATGCTGGTGGAGCCCACCAGTTCCGCGCGTCCGGTCTCCTCCTCGACCCGGGTGTGCCGGATCACCGTGAGCACCGTGGCGATGGCGATCATGGTGTACATGGCGCCGGCTTTCCAGGTGCCGATCGAACCGAGCGCCGAACTGAACACCGGACCGTACATGGCGATCAGCGCCGGGCTGTCGGCCGTCGTGCGCGCGAAGCTGTCCAAGGACGTTTGGTTGTCGTACAGATCCTTGATGCTGACGACCTGTAACGCGGGCATCAGGCCGATGAACAACGTCCACAGCGGCAGCACGATCCGGTCGCGCCGCAGGTACAGCCGCAGCAATTGCCCGGTGCCCGCGAAGTCGCCGGATACCGCGAAGGCGGGCGCCGCCGCGGTGCGGCCGGCGATGGCGGTGGTCATGCTCGCACCTTCTCCCCGGTGTCCGCGGCGGACTCGGCGTCGTGACCGTCGACGTGGTAGTGCCGCAGGAACAGCTCCTCGAGCGTCGGCGGGGTGCTGGTCAGGCTGCGCACGCCGGCGTCGCCGAGTACCCGGATCAGCTCGCCCAAGTGTTCGTTGTCGACCTGGCAGCGCAGCGTGTGATCGTCGAGTTCGATGTCCGCCACGCCCGGGATGCGGCTCAGATCGCCGACGTCACCGGTCAATTCGGCCGTGATCGAGGTGCGCGACAGGTGGCGCAGATCCGCCAGCGACCCGCTCTCCACCGTCCGCCCGGCGCGGATGATGGTCACCCGGTCGCAGAGCACCTCGACCTCCGACAGGATGTGACTGGACAGCAGGACGGTCGCGCCGCGCTCTTGCGCCTCGTGCACGCACTCCCGGAACACCTGCTCCATCAGCGGGTCCAGGCCCGAGGTCGGCTCATCGAGCAGCAGCAGCCGCGCGTCCGAGGCCAGCGCCGCGACCAGCGCGACCTTCTGGCGGTTGCCTTTGGAGTAGGTGCGCGCCTTCTTTCGCGGGTCGAGGTCGAAGCGCTCGATCAGCTCGTCGCGCCGTTGCTCGTCGAGGCCGCCCCGCATCCGGGACAGCAGATCGATGGTCTCGCCGCCCGACAGCGACGGCCACAACGTGACATCGCCTGGGACATAAGCCAATTCGCGGTGCAGGGCGACCGCGTCGGCCCACGGGTCGCGGCCGAACAGCCGGGCCTGCCCGCCGGTGGCGCGCAGGATCCCCAGCAGGACCCGGATGGTGGTGGACTTGCCCGCTCCGTTGGGGCCGAGGAAGCCGTGGATCTCGCCCTCGGTGACGGTGAGGTCGAGGCCGTCCAGCGCGCTGACGTGACCGAAAGTCTTACGCAGGTCGCGGACTTCGATGATGTCGGACATCACTTCTCCTTGGTGAATGTGTCCAAGATCGTGGGATCGGTGAAAAGCCCTTGGGTGTAGAACTCCAGGGCCGGTGGGGTGAGTTCTTCGGTGAGCTCGCGAATCGCTGTGCGATAGTCGATCTTCTCGTCGCGGTGCCGGCGCATCTGCATGTACAGCATGGTCGCGCCGACGTTCAGCATCATCAGATAGCGGGCGCGAGCCGCCGGATCGCGGCTCGGCTTGATCCTGCCCGCCTCGACCGCCTTCTCGAGGTAGCCCTCGGCATCAGCGGCCAGATGTTCGAACAATGATTCCGCCATCGGTCCGCCCGCCTGCAGGCTGCGCACCATGTAGGCGACCAGCGGCGCGTACGACTCGACCTCGGCCAGGGCATCGAGCATGCCCGCCTTCATCGACGACGCGGTGATCGCCTTGACCTTCTCGTCGCGGATCAACTGCAGGACCCGGTCGTCGCAGGCGGCACGCAGGCCGTCCTTGGAACCGAAGTGATGGTTGACCAGCCCGGGGGAGACGCCGGCGGCGGCGGCGATCTTGCGGACTCCGACCTGGAATCCGTGTTCGCCGAACACCTCGATCGCGGTATCGCGGATGCGGGCCGCGGTGGTCAGATCCTCGGCGGATCCTTGCGGAACGGGCTGTTGGTTAAACACATGTTCAGTATATTAAACAGTTGTTCAACGGTCGAGCAAGACCTTTCGCGGACTTGTCCTGCGTCACGGTTTGCCGCCGGTGTACCGGGCTATCGTCGAGACATGACTAGCGGCACGGCGACGACGGCGGACCATCTACGCGCGGCACTCGACGGACCTTGGGCGGCCGTCCGGGAGGAAGCCCGGACGCTGCTGGCCGGGGACGAGTTCACCGCCGATCCCTATCAGGACTACAAGGCCGCTCGGGCGCGGGTGCTCGAGCAGATGAAGGCGATCTCCACGATGGGCTTCGCCGAGCGCGGCTTCCGCCGGGAGAACGGCGGCACCAGTGAACCGGGCGCCGCGGTCGTCGGCTTGGAGATGCTGGCGTACGCCGACCTGTCGCTGTGGGTGAAATCGGGCGTGCAGTGGGGACTGTTCGGTGGGGCCGTGGAGAACCTCGGCACCGAACGGCACCGGGAGTACATCGAGCGCTTGATCTCACTGGATCTGCTCGGCTGCTTCGCCATGACCGAGTCGGGCCACGGCAGCGACGTCGCGAATCTGGAGACCACGGCGACCTACGACCCGGACACCCAGGAATTCGTGGTGCACACGCCCACGCCGTCGGCGCGCAAGGACTACATCGGTGGCGCGGCCCAGCACGCCCGGATGGCCGCGGTGTTCGCGCAGTTGATCACGCGCGGCGAGAACAAGGGCGTGCACTGCCTGCTGGTGCCGATCCGCGACGAGAACGGCGCCGACCTGCCCGGCGTCACCACCTACGACGACGGCCTCAAGGGCGGCCTGCCCGGCGTGGACAACGGGCGCATCGTCTTCGACCACGTGCGGGTGCCGCGGGAGAACCTGCTCAACCGCTACGCCGACGTGGCACCGGACGGCACCTACAGCTCCGAGATCGAGAACCCCAGCCGCCGGTTCTTCACCACGCTGGGCACCCTGGTGCGCGGGCGGGTCAGCGTCGGCGGCGCCGCGGCCGCGGGCGCGCGCGTCGCCCTGAGCATCGCGGTACGCTACGCGCTGCAGCGCCGCCAGTTCTCCGACCCGGACACCGGTGTGGAGACCGTGCTGCTGGACTACCGCAGCCATCAGCGCCGCCTGCTGCCGTTGGTGGCGAAGTCCTACGCGCTCGCGTTCGCGCAGAACGACCTGGTGCGCCGGATGCACCTGGTGCAGACCGGCCAGAACCTGGAGGCGGGCGCGCAGCGCGCGCTGGAGAAGCGCGCGGCGGGTCTGAAGGTTGCGCAGACCGCGCACGCCACCCGCGCGATCCAGGAATGCCGTGAGGCGTGCGGCGGCGCGGGTTATCTCACCGAGAACCGGCTGGTCACATTGAAGGCGGACACCGACGTGTTCACCACCTTCGAGGGCGACAACGTCGTGCTCACCCAGTTGGTCGCCAAGGAGCTGCTCACCTCCTACGCCGACGAGGTGCGTGACCTGGACGCTCTGGGCTGGGTGCGTTTCGCCGCGACCATGGCCGGAGACGTCGTGCGCAAGCGGTCCGGCGTGCGCCAGCTGATCCAGACCCTGCGCGACCGTGGCGACGACTCCATCGACGAGGGCGACCTGTCGCGCCGGGCGGTGCAACTGCAGTTGTTCGCCGACCGCGAGGATTACCTGGTCCGCACCGCGGCGCACCGGCTGCGCGCCAGGGCCGAGGAGACCGGTCCGTTCGAGGCGTTCAACAACGCCCAGGACCACATCCTGGCCGCGGGCTCCGCGCACATCGATCGGCTGGTGCTCGAGGCGTTCATCGAGGGCATCGCCGACATCGAGGATCCGGCCGCGCGCGAACTCGCCGACTGGATGTGCGACCTGTTCGTCTACACCACCATCGAGGAGAACCAGGCGTGGTACATCATGCACCGGTTCATGTCGGTGGATCGGGCGAAGGCCGTGCGCCGCGGCGTGAACGAGCTGGTCGACCGGTTGCGCCCGCACGCGCTGACGCTGGTCGAGGCCATGGGCGTGCCGGAGCCGATGCTGCGCGCGGCCATGCTCGACGACGCGAGCGTCTTCCAGCGGGAGCAGCCTATTCCGGCCTCGTCGTAGCGGCCGGGCCGTCGCGCGCGTTTCACCGATCAGCCGGGTCCGTACGTCCCGAGCGCGGTGACCACGAACCACAGCACCCATACGAAGGCGATGACCATGCCGATGGCCAGGACGGTGCGCATCACCGCACGGCCGAAGTCGAGATCGCCGGACTCCCGCGGGTACAGCTTCCACGGGCTGTACCACGGTGCCCGGACGGCGAAGCGGGACGCCTGCGCCTCTCGCTCGGCCTGCGCGAGTTCCTCCGCGTAGGCCTCCGCCTGCGCCTGGTTGGGGCCGCCGTGCCAGAGGGTGATGTCGATCGGGCCGAGGAAGCCCTCGTTGAGCAGTTCCTGCGGTGCGGGCAGGTAGGGCAGGATGCCCAGCCCGCGGAACGCGACGGCGACGTCGTTGGCCGTCCAGAGAAACTTCTCTTCGGTGGCGAGCGCGTCGAAATAGTGCCTCAGCCGGCCCGGGTCGTCGCCGATGACGACGTCGAAACTCGGATCGGCCCACCGCTGTTCGAGCTGCAGCTGGGCGCCCGGCAGCGGGACGAGCAGCGCGACGCCGTGCACGACGCGCTGCCCGAGACCACGGGCGGCCAGCCACTCCTGCAACGCGAAGGTGTGTTCGCGCGACTTGTCCAGTGGTGTGCGACGATCGCGGCTCTCGGTGGCGACCGGCTCGCCATTGATGGTCCACTCGCCGTTCAAGGGGACCTCGAGGACGCCGTCCTGGCGGGCGACCAGCGCGTCGGCTTCGATCACCACGCAGCTGGTCGGCGTCCAGATCACCGCGTCGAACTGGTGCAGCCGATCCTTGTGGAACAGGCTGCAGGTGATCGTCGCGACACCGTGCGGACTCGAGGAGTCCTTCCAGGTGCGCAGCCAATCGATCAGCGTGCGCTCGGCATTCGTTCCCGCGGCGTTCTGGACTCGCACGAGCATTGGCGGCCACCCTTCACGTCGACACTCGACAGTGGACAGGATACGAGGTGCCGCAACGGATTCGCCGCGCCCGTGCCGAGCAGCGGCGTGTCGGACGCGGCCCGGCGGACGCGCTACTCCGGGTCCGCGGCCTCGATCCGGCCCGCCCGCACCGCCTCGACCAGTTCGGCATGGTCGGCCTCGGTGCGGTCGGCGTAGCGCACCGCGAACGCGGCCACCGCGTCGTCGAAGCGCTCGTCGCCGTCCAGGTATCCCGAGAGCAGCCGCGGATCCAGCGAACGCGAATGGGCCCGGGCCAGCAGTGCACCGGCCAGCCGTCCGTAGTCGTCGAGATCGGCGGCGGGCAGTTCGGCGGGATCGATGCCGCCCTTCATATTGCGGAACTGCCGGACGATGAACGGCAGTTCGGTGCCGTCTCCGGTCGGGTCGAGGGAGGTCCAGCCCAGCAGGATGTCGGACTCGGACTGGACCAGTCTGGCGCCCTGCACGATTCGCTCACCCTCGTGCCGCGCGGTGGGCGCGGGCAGGAACGGGGCGAGCGCCGCCGGGGCCGCCTGCTTCACCTGTAGGACCAGTGCCTCTCCGTCGTTGCCGTGCAGCAGCGCGAGGTAACTGCGCAGGCCGACGCTGCCGGTCCCGACGATCCGGAAGGCGACGTCGGACACCGCGAAGCGGCTCAGCAGGGTGTGCCGCGACTCGGGCAGGCTGCCCGCGTAGCGCTCGAGCCCGCCGATCACCGCCTCCGCGACCTGCTCGTCCACCGCGGTGAGAATCGGGGGATCGCTGACGAAGCGGTGCTTGCGGATCCCGGTCTGGTGATCCTCGAGGTGCTCGGTCCACTTGGCGACCACTTTGGCGCTGGTGTTCTTGCGCGCCTTCTTGGCCGCCTTCTCGAAATCGTCGAGCAGGTCGTCGGCCTTGGCGCGGGCGATCACCGACTCGTCGGGAAGCGCGCACCAGGACGCCATGAACGGCATCGCGGCCAGTTCGTCCACGGCGAGGCGGTAGGAGCGGGCGGCGTCGCGCGCCGCGGTGCGGCATTCGTCCTCGTCGGCGTCCGCCTCGCGCCCGGCCAGCACCAGGCCGGCCGCGAGGCGCTCCAGGTCCCACTCCCACGGGCCGGGCACGGTCTCGTCGAAATCGTTGATGTCCATGATGATCTCGCCGCGCGCGGTGCCGTACAGGCCGAAGTTCGCCGGGTGCGCGTCACCGCACAACTGGGCGGCGAGCCCACTGTCCGGGCCACCGGCCAGATCGGCCGCCATGAGACCCGCCGCGCCCCGGTAGAAGGTGAACGGCGAGGTGATCATCCGCCCGATCCGCAACGGGATCAGGTGTGGTAGCCGGCCTGCGTTGCTCGCCGCGACGAAGTCGAGCACACCGGGGCGTCGCACGCTGGTGGCGTCCCGGTCCCTGGCGATGACTGGAACCCGCTGACGCAAGGCCCGTCCGCGGGCCAGGACCTCCTCCGCCGGCACGTAGGAGCGCAGGTCGATACCACTGTCGGACACAACGGGTCACGCTAGCCGGTGCGGCTCCGCCATGCGGTGTGGTATCGCCCTCACTGCGCCGGGATACGGGGCGGCGCCGGCTCGATCGGCAGACGCAGCGCGCCCGGCGCCGCCGCGGGCACCGCGGGATGCGCCGGTGCCACCGGAGCGATGCGCCGGTAGGGCGAACCCGGTTCCGGCCTGGGGTCGGGCTCGCCGCGATTGGGCCAGAACGCCATCGCGCGCTCGGCTTGCGCGGTGATCGTCAGCGACGGGTTCACGCCGAGATTGGCGGTCACCGCCGAGCCGTCCGCCACATGCAGGCCGGGATGGCCGTAGACCCGCTGGTACGGGTCGACAACGCCGGTCTGCGGGCTGTCGCCGATCACGCATCCGCCGATGTAGTGGGCGGTGGCGGGGATGTCGAACACGTCCATGATCAGCCCGTGGGTGTCGCCGTCGACCTTGGCGCCGAAGCGCCGGCCGATGTCGTGGGCCAGCGGGATCCAGGTCGGGTTCGGCTCGCCGGTGCCCTGCCTGGTGCGCAGCCGCCCGCGCCGGCGGAAGGAAGTCAGCGAGTTGTCCAGCGACTGCATGATCAGCAGGATGACCGACTTCTCCGAGGCGTGCCGTGCGTCGAGACTGCGCAGGAACACCAGTGGGTGCAGCACGATCGCCAGCAGGAATCGCAGGAAGCGGAACGCGCCGCCGTCCACGATGGGCACCGACATCGGGAACAGCGCGTTCTGGCCCTTGCCGTAGTGACACACCTCGACGTGGGTGTCGGGCTCCGGATGGATCGAGGAGGTGATCGCGATGCCCTCGGCGAAGTCACGGCGGGCGCGGCTGACCACGTTCAAGATGGCCTCGGAGTTGCTCCGGGTCAGTTCGCCGAGCCGCGGCGACAACTGCGGCAGCACACCGTCGTCCCGCATCTTGTGCAGCAGCTTCTGGGTGCCGAGCGCGGCCCCGGCGAACACCACCTGCTCGGCGGTGAAGGTGCTGCGCTGCTTGCGAATCCAGCGGTCCGACCGCTGGGTGTCCACGGCGTACCCGCCGCCGGGCAGCGGTCGCACGGCCGTGGCGGTGGTGAGCGGGTGAATCTGCGCCCCGGCCTGTTCGGCCAGGTGGAGGTAGTTCGTGGTGGTGGTGTTCTTGGCGTTGTGCGGGCAGCCGGTGAAGCAGCGCGCGCAGTGCACGCAGCCCGTGCGGCGCGGGCCCGCGCCGCCGAAGTAGGGGTCGTCGACCTCGGTGCCGGGATCGCTCTCGTTGAAGAACACGCCGACCTCGGTCGGGTGGTAGGTGTCGGCCACGCCCAGGTCCTCGGCGATCTCCCGGATCACCTCGTCGGCCGGGGTGGTGCGCGGATTCGGCGCGACACCGAGCATCCGCTTGGCCTGGTCGTAGTACGGAGCCAGCTCCGCGCGCCAGTCGGTGATGTGGGCCCACTGCCGATCGGTGTAGAAGTTCGGCAGCGGCTCGTAGAGCGTGTTCCCGTAGATCAGCGAGCCGCCGCCGACGCCTGCGCCGGAGAACACGGCGCACTTGCCGAGCAGGCTGATCCGCTGCGGCCCGGTCAGGCCCAGGCGCGGAGCCCAGATCGATTTGCGCACATTCCAATTGCTGCGCGGGATGTCCTCGGGGCGCCAGCGGCGGCCCGCCTCGAGCACGCCGACCCGATATCCCTTCTCGGTGAGCCGCAGGGCGCTGACGCTGCCGCCGAAGCCGGAACCGATCACCACCACGTCGTAGTCGAATGCGGACATGACTTCCTCTCGCTCACCGGCCACGCGGTGATATGACTTTCGTGTCATTCTGTCATCGCCGCGCTGTGGCGGAAACCATCCTCGCACGGACGCGCCGTGCCGATGTGCGGAAAATCGGCGCGTGGCGATGGCGGGAACCGGGGTCGGTGGGGTATGCACGGGGCGTGACAACCGACTCGGGCGCAGCGCAACCGGAGGAGACCGCCGCCGACGGCGCACGGCGAGGCGTGTTCGCCGATCGCGTCCTGACCGTGCCGAACGTGCTCAGCGTGCTGCGGCTGCTCGGCGTTCCGCTGTTCCTGTGGTTGCTGCTGGTCGAGCGGGCCGATGGCTGGGCGTTCGCCCTGCTGGTCGCCAGCGGCGTCACCGACTTCCTGGACGGCAAGCTCGCCCGCCTGCTGGACCAGTCCTCGCGGCTGGGAGCGCTGCTGGATCCGTTCGTGGACCGGCTGTATCTGGTCACCACGCTGGCGGCCTTCGTCATCCGCGGTCTGATGCCGTGGTGGGTGGCGGCGCTGCTGGTCGGGCGCGACCTCGTGCTCACCGCCACGCTCCCGGTGTACAAACGCCGCGAACTGCCCCCGCCGGAGGTGATCTATCTGGGCAAGGCGGCCACTTTCGCGCTGATGTCCGCCCTGCCCTGGCTGCTGGCCGGGCAGATGGATTGGGCCGCCGCCGGTTTCGGGCGTGCCTTCGGCGGGGCACTGCTGATCTGGGGCACCGCGGTCTACCTCTGGACCGGTGTGCTCTATACCGGCACGGCCATCGCGATCGCAAGAGCGATACCGGCTGTGGGGCACCGGACGGCGTAGCCGATAGAGTTTGCGTGCAACGTTCAAACGAAAGGACGGCCTGTGACCCAGACCCCCGAGGATCTGCGCTACACCGAGGAGCACGAGTGGGTACGCCGGATCGCACCGACCCGGGTGCGGGTGGGCATCACCGACTACGCCCAGTCTCAACTCGGTGACGTTGTGTTCGTGCAGCTGCCCGAGGCGGACGCGGAGGTGGCCGCCGCGGACAGCATCGCGGAGGTGGAGTCGACCAAGAGCGTGTCCGACATCTACGCCCCGCTGAGCGCGAAAGTCGTTGCGGTGAACGACTTGCTGAACTCGGAGCCGGAGACGTTGAACACCGATCCCTACGGTGACGGGTGGCTGTTCGAGTTGGAGGTGGGTGACGCGGCGAGTCTCGACGTGACACTCGGTGAACTGCTGGATGCCGCAGGTTATCAAGGAGTTATCGGGGGCTGACGCAGCCTTCCCAGTTCTACCTGCACGGGTGCGGCCCGGCAGGGTACGGTCAATGCCAACAGATGCACCCGGCGGTCGTGCCGGGAATCTAGAGACTCGACGGCAGGTCGTGGTACCAGAGGTATCACCTGCTTGCAGGGATAATCAGGTTCGAGGAGGAGAGAAACGGTGAGCGAGAACAAAGACCCGGGTTACGGGGAGACCGCGGCCGAGACGACGTCGGTCTTCCGCGCGGATTTCCTGAACGAGGTCGACGCGTCGCGCTCCGGAGAGCCGACCGGCGAGCAGCCGGTCCAAGGGGTCGAGGGTCTGCCCGTTGGCGCGGCCCTCCTGGTCGTCAAGCGCGGCCCGAACGCGGGCTCGCGGTTCCTGCTGGATCAGCCGACCACGTCGGCGGGGCGCCACCCCGACAGTGACATCTTTCTCGACGACGTCACCGTCAGCCGTCGGCACGCCGAGTTCCGTCAGGACGACGATTCGTTCCAGGTCGTCGATGTGGGCAGCCTCAACGGCACGTATGTGAACCGGGAGCCGGTGGACTCCTCGGAACTGCAGAACGGTGACGAGGTCCAGATCGGCAAGTTCCGGCTGGTGTTCCTCACCGGGCCGCGCGCCCAGGTGACCGACTCGTCGGCGGGCGCGGGGAGTCTATGACAGCGTCGGCGCCGGGTCGCGCCCACTCATGAAAGGCTCGGAGTCATGAAGGACCCAGCGCTGTGACCGGTGCGGCGCAGTGGGCACGCGGAGGAATGTCGATCGGCTCCGTGCTCGACCTGCTGCGCCCCGACTTTCCCGACGTCACCATCTCCAAGATCCGCTTCCTGGAAGCGGAGGGTCTGATCCGGCCGGAGCGGACGCCTTCGGGCTACCGCAGGTTCTCCGTGGCGGATGTGGAACGGCTGCGTTTCGTGCTGACCGCGCAGCGCGATCAATATCTGCCGTTGAAGGTGATCAAGGAACAGCTCGAGGCAATCGACAGCGGTGCGGCGACGCTCGGCGTGCGGGAAGCCCGCGCCCGAGCGCATTCCGTCCGGTCCGGGGCGCCGGATTCCGGGCGCAGCACGCCCGCGGCCGGACCGGCCGCACCGGATTCCGATCGTGGCGCGCGCCCGGTGGCCGCGCCTCGTCGGCTCGGCGTCGTGCCGAGCGAGATCTCCCCGGATGATCTGCGGTTCGATCACGAAATCCGGATCACCCGGGCCGATCTGCTCGACCAGGCCGGGATCGAGGAGAAGTTCCTCAACGACCTCATCCGGGCCAACCTGATCACGCCCGGTCCGGCGGGGTACTTCGACGCGGACGCGGTCACGCTGGCCAAGACCGCCCGGGCGATGGCCGAATTCGGCTTGGAGGCACGGCATCTGCGCGCGTTCAAGCTGGCCGCCGACCGGGAGGCCGCGCTCGTGGCGCAGATCGTCGCCCCGATCGCGAAGAGCCGGGACGCGGATGCGCGCGCCCGTGCGGAGGAGACGGTGCGCGAACTCGCCGCGCTGTCGCTGACCTTGCATACCTGTCTGGTGAAGTCCTCGGTCCGGGGCTCGCTCGGGGGTTGACCTCCGGCGGGCTTCCGGTCCGGAGGTTTCGGCGACCCAACACGGTGATTTCGGCTGTGCAGACGGATCGCTGGACCGGTGCGGGTTCGCCTAGACTCGTGGTACGGCGAGCTCTGCAGCGGTCATGCCGGGCCGGCGGCGAGTATGGGAGGCAGTGCGATGAGCGAAATGCGCGTGATCGGCATCCGTGTCGAGCAGCCACAGAACCAGCCCGTGCTGTTGCTCCGGGAAGTGGCGGGTGACCGGTATCTGCCGATCTGGATCGGGCAGGCCGAGGCGACGGCGATCGTGCTGGAACAGGAGGGTGTGACCCCGATCCGCCCGCTGACACACGACTTGATCAAGATCCTGATCACCGAGCTGGGGCACACGCTCAAAGAGGTGCGGATCGTGGATCTGCAGGAGGGCACCTTCTACGCCGATCTCGTCTTCGAGAACGATCTGCGGATTTCCGCGCGGCCGTCGGATTCGATTGCGATCGCATTGCGGGTGGGTTGCCCGATCCATGCCGAGGAGTCGGTGCTCGAGGAAGCCGGGCTCGTCATGCCGGATGAGCGCGAGGACGAGGTGGAGAAGTTCAAGGAGTTCCTCGAGTCGGTGTCCCCCGACGACTTCAAGGCCACCGATAGCTGAAGTAGAGGTCGAGACTTTTCCCGCGCGTCGCGTTTGGCTCGATGACGCCGCTCCCTGGACAATCGTGGGGAGTAATCTCGACAGTTGGGCCACGACCGTTTCGGCCGAATCCGCACCGATTCGGTCGGTGACGGAGCCGGGTCATCGATGAGGCTGGGAATGCGTCGGCGAAGCAAGGGAGTGGTCAGTGGCAGAGCAATCGCAGGATGTGGTACAGCCAGGCCTGTTCCCCGACGACTCGGTACCTGACGATCTGGTCGGCTATCGCGTTCCCAGTGCGTGCCAGGTGGCCGGAATCACCTACCGGCAGCTCGACTACTGGGCGCGCACCGGTCTGGTGGTGCCCTCCATCCGGAGCGCAGCGGGTTCGGGAAGCCAGCGGCTGTACTCGTTCAAGGACATCCTGGTCCTGAAGATCGTCAAGCGGTTGCTCGACGCGGGCATCTCGCTGCAGAACATCCGGATCGCCGTCGATCATCTGCGCAGCCGCGGCGTGCAGGATCTCGCGGGCATCACCCTGTTCTCCGACGGCACCTCGGTCTACGAGTGCACCTCGGCCGAGGAGGTCGTCGATTTACTGCAGGGCGGGCAGGGAGTCTTCGGAATCGCCGTCAGCGGCGCCATGCGCGAACTGACGGGCGCCATCGCCAATTTCCCCGCGGAGCGCGCGTCGGCGATCACCGAACGCCCGGAGGACGAGTTGTCGTTCCGTCGGAAGGCGCGGATGAACCGCAAGACGGGCTGAGATCGCCCGGTCCAGCGCGGAATACCAGGAACAAGCGCTTCCCACGGCCGGGTGAGGCGGGCAGCCGCCCCGGCCGTGGTGTGCGACAGCGTCATCGGCGGCGGGACGAAGGGCCGGGGCAGCGAGAAGGGGGGCGCCGTGCAGGCAGGCGACATCACCGGGTTGGTCGGGCCGATCGGCCCGATCGAGGCGTTTCCGACCGTCGACGAACTCGACGCGTTCGCCGACGCGCTCGCCGCTGGTCATCCCGACCGAGTCTCGATCACCGAACTCGGACGGTCCCGCGGCGGCGATCCGATCCGCGAGGTGACGGTCGGATCGGGCGATCGGCACATCCTCGTCTTCGGCAATCCGCACCCGAACGAACCCATCGGCATGGCCACCATTCGCCATCTGCTGGGCCGGATGGCCGCCGACGAATCGGTGACCGTGGGCGCCACGTGGCATTTCCTGTTGTGCGTCGACCCGGACGGGACGCGGTTGAACGAGGGCTGGTTCGCCGGGCCGCACACCAGGACCGGCGTCGCGCGCGGCTTCTACCGGCCGCCCGCCGTCGAGCAGCCCGAATGGTGCTTCCCGACCGAGTGGCACGGCCGACTCGTCGGGGTACCGCTCCCCGAGACCGAGGCGATGATGTCGCTGATCGACCGGACCCGGCCTGCGTTGATCGCCTCCCTGCACAACGCGGAATTCGGCGGCGGTTTCTTCTATACCTCCGGCGGCGACCCCGCCTACTGGTCCGCGCTGACGGCGCGCCTCTCCGCTGCCGACGTGCCGATCTACCAGGGCGAGCCCGATGCGCCGGGCGCTCGGACGCTCGCCCCCGGCGTCTTCGAACTGCCGCGGTTCGAGGCGATGGCCGATCTGCTCGCGGCCCAGGGCTTGGACTCGGTCACCGCGCTGGGCGGGGGCGGCTGCCGGGACTACGCGGCGCCTTACGGCACGGCGATCCTGGTGTGCGAACTACCGCTGTGGGTCGACGCGCGCATCGGCGACGGTTCGGCGGGTGACCGTGTGCTGGGCGACCTGCTCGACGCCACGGCCGCCGACTACCGGGCCATGGCCGAGGTCGCCTCGGAGGTGCTCGCCGGCGTCGAGGGCGCGTTGAGCGGCCGCAGCCCCTTCGAGCGGTCGGTACGCGCGCTGGTCGCCGGGCTGCCCGGTCTCGCGGTGAGCAGACAGACTGTGCCGGAACGGGATCGGATCGCGACGAGGGGCGAGATCTTCGTCGGGCAGTACGACTGGACCGCGATGCTGCGCCTGCGGCTGGGCGGCATGCTGCTGCGCCTGCTGGAGGACGAATACGCGCGCGGCGGGGCGCCCGTGCTGGCCGCCGAACGGGACCGGTTCGCCGCGGTCTTCGAGCATTGGTGCGCGGACGTGGAGCAGAACGCGCCAGGTATCGCAGTGCCGCTGGCTCGTCTGGTTGGCATTCAAGCGGAGTCGATCATGCTGGCCGCCACGAGGCTGCGGGCCGGGCTGCCGATCTGATGGCGCTCGTCGGTCGAGTGACCAGAACAACACGGCGCGGGCGGGGTCCCGTGGCGCGCTCCGGGATGGCGTCGGCATAAACTGACGGTGCGTCGCCGCCGTGCGGGAGAGTCTCGGTCTCGAAAAGAGTCCGAGCGCCGAAGGAGCAGCACCTCCCCGTCAATCTCTCAGGCAAAAGGACCGTGCGGGCTTCGGCGCCTCTGGAAAGCGGTGGCTTCGAGCTGCCCGCCCATGGGGAAAGGGTCTCGGCCACCGGTCGCGGCACCGAATCTCTCAGGCGCCACGACAGAGGGGGAGGGCCGGTACCCGTCGACCGCCTGGCCGATCCCGCCCGACCTTGGGAGCTGTTGTGACTCGCTCATTCGCCGACCGCCATATCGGACCCGACCGGGACGAACTGGCCCGGATCCTGGACGTCGTCGGCGTGGCGTCGCTGGACGACCTGGCCGCGGCGGCGCTGCCCGCGAGCATCTTGGACGGTGCGGGCCTGGCCGGGCTGCCCGCGGCGGGCTCGGAGCACGAGGTGCTCGCCGAACTCGCGGAACTCGCGCACGCCAACACTGTGGCCACCTCGATGATCGGGCTCGGCTACTACGACACGCTGACCCCGCCGGTGCTCGTGCGCAACCTGTTGGAGAATCCCGCCTGGTACACCGCCTATACGCCGTATCAGCCCGAGATCAGCCAGGGCAGGCTCGAGGCGCTGCTGAACTTCCAGACGATGGTGTCGGAGCTGACCGGCATGGACGTCGCCAACGCGTCCATGCTCGACGAGGCAACCGCGGCCGCCGAAGCGATGACGTTGCTGCGTCGGGCGAGCAAGGCGAAGTCCCGGCGGCTGCTGATCGACACCGATCTGTTCCCGCAGACCAGAACGGTGCTGTACACCCGAGCCGAGCCGCTCGACCTGGAGATCGTGGAGGCGGACCTGTCCACCGGCGAGCTGCCCGACGGCGAGTTCTTCGGTGTCCTGGCGCAGACGCCAGGAGCCTCCGGTCGCGTCGTGGACCGGACCGGGCTGATCGCGGCGGCGCACGAGCGCGGCGCGCTGGTGGCGATCGGCGCGGACCTGCTGGCCATGACCCTGATCACGCCGCCCGGTGAGCAGGGCGCCGACGTGTGCTTCGGCACCACCCAGCGCTTCGGGGTCCCGCTCGGCTTCGGCGGCCCGCACGCCGGATACCTCGCGGTGCGGCAACCGCAGGCCCGCCAGCTACCCGGCCGCCTGGTCGGCGTCTCGGTCGACGCGGACGGCGCGGTCGCCTACCGGCTCGCCCTGCAGACCCGGGAGCAGCACATCCGCCGGGAGAAGGCGACCTCCAACATCTGCACCGCGCAGGTGCTGCTGGCCATCGTGGCCGCGATGTACGCCTCCTACCACGGCGCCGACGGATTGCGGGCGATCGCCCGCCGGGTGCACGGGCACGCCGCGGCGATCGCGGCCGGGCTGGACGGCGCGGTCGTGCACGACAGCTTTTTCGACACCGTGCTCGCGCATGTGCCGGGTGGCGCGGAAGCCGTTGTGGCCAAAGCGAAGTCGCGCGGCATCAATCTACGCCTGGTCGATGCCGACCATGTCGGCATCGCTTGCGACGAGGCCACCACCGACGGGCATGTCGCGGCTGTGCTCGAATCCTTCGGCACCGCGGTGTCGACGGAGTCCGGTGCGTCCGCGCCGGTCGCGGCGATCGAGAACCGCACCTCGGAGTTCCTGAACCACCCCGCGTTCACGAAGTACCGGACCGAGACCGCGATGCTGCGGTATCTGCGCGCACTGTCGGACAAGGACATCGCGCTGGATCGCAGCATGATCCCGCTCGGCTCGTGCACCATGAAACTCAACGCCGCCGCGGAGATGGAGGCCATCACCTGGCCGGGCTTCGCGCGCGTGCATCCCTACGCGCCGGTCGAGGACGCGCCGGGCCTGCTGAAGGTGATCGCCGACCTGGAACGCTGGCTGTCGGACATCACCGGCTACGACTCGGTGAGCCTGCAACCCAACGCGGGCAGCCAGGGGGAGTACGCCGGGTTGCTGGCCATCCGCCGCTACCACCTCGATCGAGGTGACATCCATCGCGACACCTGCCTCATTCCCTCCAGCGCGCACGGCACCAACGCGGCGTCGGCGGCCATGGCCGGGCTGCGCGTGGAAGTGGTGAAATGTCGCGCCAACGGCGACGTCGATCTCGACGATCTGCGCGCCAAGATCGCCGATCACGCCGATCGCCTGGCCTGCATCATGATCACCTATCCGTCCACGCACGGCGTCTACGAGCACGAGGTGGCCGAGTTGTGCGCGCTGGTGCACGACGCGGGTGGCCAGGTCTACGTGGACGGCGCCAACCTGAACGCCTTGGTCGGCCTGGCCCGGCCGGGCCGGTTCGGTGGCGACGTGAGCCACTTGAACCTGCACAAGACCTTCTGCATCCCGCACGGCGGCGGCGGTCCCGGTGTCGGGCCGGTCGCGGTGCGCGCGCACCTGGCGCGCTACCTGCCCGGCGATCCGCTGGAAGCGGGGTCGCACGCGGTGTCGGCGGCGAAGTACGGCTCGGCCTCGATTCTGCCGATCACCTGGGCTTACATTCGCATGATGGGCGCCGACGGGTTGCGCCGCGCCACGCTCTCGGCGATCGCTTCGGCGAACTACATCGCGCGGCGGCTCGACGAGTACTTCCCGGTGCTCTACACCGGCGAGCACGGCATGGTGGCCCACGAGTGCATCCTGGATCTGCGGGAGATCACCAAGCAGACCGGCGTCACCGTCGACGATGTGGCGAAGCGCCTCGCGGACTACGGGTTCCACGCACCGACCATGAGCTTCCCGGTGGCCGGAACCCTGATGGTCGAACCCACCGAGAGCGAGAACCTCGCCGAGCTGGACGACTTCATCGAAGCGATGATCGCCATTCGCGCCGAGATCGACCAGGTCGCCGCGGGCGTGTGGCCGGTGACCGACAATCCGTTGCGCGGCGCGCCGCACACGGCGGCGTCGTTGGTGGGGCAGTGGGAGCACCCCTACAGCCGGGAAGTCGCCGTGTATCCGCGTGGGCTCGCGCATGCCCGGGCGAAGGTGTGGCCGCCGGTGCGCCGGATCGACGGCGCCTACGGCGACCGGAATCTCGTGTGCGCCTGCCCGCCGCTGGAGGCGTACGCGGGCTGAACCACCGGTTCGGGGCGCACCCGCGGTCATCCCGCGGCGGCCGCCTTCGCGTACGTGTTCGCCAGGTCCGGCCAACCGCCCGCGCTGCCGCCCGCGTCGTGCATGATTACCCAGCCGGGGCCGTGCTTGTCGAAGCCGGAATGCACCAGCGTGACGGCGGTGCGCTCGGGAGCGACGGCCGAGAAAGTGACATCGACGCGGCTGGCGCGCTTCGGATCGGGCTCGTGCTTCCAGCCCAGCCCGATCTCCCAGGAGAACGCGAAATGGGTGGGCGGCTGCCACACGAGCACGGTTCCCCATGGGCATTCGTTGCCGTCCTCCTCGCGGCCGAGGCAGCGGCCGCCCACCCGCGGCTCGATCACTTCCTCGGTGAGCGGATGGGCTACGGCGTGGTGAGCGCTTGGACGACGGCGTTGCCGAAGCCGATGTCGTCGGAGGTGGCCAGCCGGGTGTAGTGGCCACCGGTCTGCTGCGCGAGGGCTTGGAGTGTCTGGGTGCCGCTGCCGCCGAGCACGATCACGTCGACGCGCACGGGGCGGGCGCTGTCGGTGGCGGCGGTGATGTCGGCGGCCAGTTGGGTGCCGGTGACCGTGGAGTCGTCATCGGGTCCGTCCGTGATCAGCAGCACCGAGTTGGTGCGGCCGCGCGTGTACCCGGCCACCGCGCTTTTGTACGCCGCGATCAGAGCAGGATAGGCCTGGTCGGTCTTGGTTTCGCTCGGGCGTATCGAGGTCGACGCGGTACTGATCTTCGTCCGCTGATCGGCGTCGAGCGGGGCGGTGGCGGCTGCCACCCGGTACGGGGTGTTGCCGTCCAGGTTCTTGCCGAAGGTCCACACACCGAGGCCGAACTCGGGCGGCATCACCGTCATCGTGGAGTTCAGCGCGGCGAGGACGTTCGCCAGGCGCGTCGTCGCGCCCTCGGCGGTTCCCATCGACGCGGACACGTCGACCAGGACGGTCGATCGCACGCCGAGCACGGGATTCGCCAGTGTGGCGCGCACTCTGTCGAGTGCGCCACGCGCGGGGACGGCCGCGGCCGGCGGCGCACTGCCGAAGCCCGCCGCCAGGAAGGTCTGCGCCTGTTCGGGCTTGCGCATGTAGTCGGTGAACCGTCCGGCGATGAGATTCTGCGTCTTGTCCACCCACGCGCCGGACATCAACGCGGCCGGGTAGTCGGCAACGGGCGCCGAGCCCGCGGGGCGGAAGGCGGCGACTCCGGCGACACCCTTCAATTGCTGCTCAGTTGCCGCAATCGCGTGCACCGGGGCGTCCTGTGCCGTGATCTCCGCCAGCGCGGTCGCGGTGTCGGCGGCCTCGGGGGCTTCGGCGGCCAGCCCGGAGATCGCGGCGACCACCTGGCCGGACTGTGCGGCCTGCTCGCTGAGCGGCTCGGCGCCCGAGACCGCGGAGCCGACCGCCGCGGCCGCGGCCAGCGTGGCGTCGCCCGAGGGAAGGGCCATCCGCAGTCCGCCCCACCCGCCGAGCCCGATCTCGCCGAGCGAGCCCTGCTGTAATTGCGGCAGATCCGCCCACGACACGTCGGCCTGCTCCAGGGCACGCCGCAGGTCTTCCGGCACCGCGAGCACGATCGGGCTCGCGGCGATGGACACCGGCGTGCCCTCGATCAGGCCGGGGACGCGCATGGACTCGATGGAGCGGGTGGAATCGGCGATCCACAACGCCGGCTGCGGGCCGAGCGCCTGGTCCCACGGCTTGCCGCCGGTGAACGCCGCGACGATCGCCGCGGAGGGCTGCGCGGTCACCTCGACCCGGGCGCAGTGGTCGCGCACTTTCGGCTGGGTGGCGTTGTAGCCGTCGGCGGCGGCCCGTACCTGCGCCGCGATGCTGGGATCGGCCGTCACGTAGAGCGTCGCGGGGCCCTCCACGCATTCGGCCGCCGCCGCGCTGTCCTGATCCGCCGCGCGATCACGCAGCTGGAACCAGCCGACGACGATCGCGGCCAGTAACGCAATGGCAACCACCGCGATAACCGGACCTTTGCTGACGCCCCGGGATCTGGTTCCGCTGCGATGAGTGCCCACGCGGTCAGTGTATGGTCACCGCTCGGCGCGAATTCGGCGAGGCTTCCCCTGACCGGTACGAGCGGGAGCGGCATCCGGAGTGCCGCCGTCGCATCCGGAACGACGCGACGGCGGGACTTCAGTGGCGGATCACTCGTCCGCGGTCGAACTCGTGCCCGCCCCAGACGCCCGACTGCCCGGTGCGCGCGGCGAAGTCGCCGCACGCGTCCCGGATCGGGCAGCGTGCGCACACTTCGCGGGCGTAATCGAAGTCCTGCGACGGGTACGGGAACCAGGCTTCGTGGTTGGGGTCGCCGCGGCAGGCCGCCCGGTGCCACCCTCGGGAATCCGAGAGCGGGAGCAGGTCGGCCAGGGTCAGCTCCGCGACGGCGGCGGTCTCGGTGCGCGTCATCGCGATCTTCTCCTTTCTCGGGTCGTGGTCAGGTCGTGGCGAGTTGCTTCCAGATCCGGCGCTGCTGCTTGACCTGATGGGTGGGGGCCTTCGGCTCCCAGAGCAGGCGCATGCCCGCCTCCTCCGGGGTGCGGTCGGCCTTGGCCGCGTTGCACGGCGCGCAGCAGGCCACGAGATTGCTCCAGGTGTTCGGGCCGCCCCGCGACCGGGGCCGAATATGGTCCACGGTGCGTGCCCACCCGGCGCAGTAGCCGCACCGGTTCCGGTCGCGGCGCAGCACACCCGCCAGCGTCGCCCTGCTCTCGTCGTGCACCAGCACGGTGTGCTCCAGGTAGACGTAGCGCAGCAGCCGAATGGTCTGCGGCAGAGCGATTTCCCTGTGTCGCGACCGGATGGGGAAGTGCGGCTCCCGGTCGGCCACCGACTCCGCGGCTCCGGCGACCAGCAGCACCACGGCCCGGTCGGCCTTGACCTCGTCGAGCGCCTCGTAGGAGGCATTCAGGACGAGGACCCCGGTGTGTATCCAGTTGTCGGCGGTTATCGCCGCCTGGTCGGCGGCACGGCGGAACGTCATGGGAATCACCATGTTTCATGCGGAATCGAGCGAACGAGAGCGGGATACGGCGATCAGCCGATGGCCTGGAGGCGGCTGTGGTCCGATTCGCCGTGCCGTGCGCGCATCGGCCTGCCGAACGTGCCGACCGTGGCCGACGATTGCGCTGCCCAGGTCGCCGTTCGCGTGGTCGTCTCCGGATTCACTGCCGCCCCTCCTCTCTACTACTCGGGGACCACCTCGAGGCGGTGGCCGGTGTCGGAAAACATGGTGGCACAGCGCACCCGCCGTTGTCGGGTCATTTTTCGGCGGTGCGCAGCAGGGGCGCGCCGGGATCAGGCCGGTCGCAGCTCGGCCGCGCCGAATGAGACGTTGAACCGATCGCACCAGATCGCGACGCTGGTCAACCGGGTCAGGTCGGCGTCGGCGGGGATGGCGTAGTTCTGGCTTCCCTGGTTGCCTTTGAGCTTGCCCAGGTCGGTGTGGAGGCCGTCGTCGAAGACGAACCAGCCGTCGCGGCCCTCGCGCACCGGCGCGTCGGTGAGCCAGACGTGCAGGTCGGGTCCGTCGGAGGTGTCGAGGTTCTGCACGCGCAGTACTCTGCTGCCGTCGGGCAGCCGCAGGATCACCACGGTGCCGGAGGTCGCGTGCTCGTGCGAGACGAACGTGCCCCGGGCCAGAGTGTGCGGCTGTCCTTCCGTGCCGCCCTGTCCCGGCGTCGCGGCGACGGACGGCGCGGCCTCTTCGACGGTGGTGTCGGTGAACAGCCGCCAGGGCTGGAACACGGCCAGCCCGACGCCGAGCGCCGCCACCAGCAGCACCGCGAAGACCCAGGTGATCGGCGATCGTGCGATTCCGCGTGCGGACGCCATGGCTTCTCCTCGGAGCGTCGTCGCGTGACCGGAAAGGCCCGGTGCACTGCGCAGGGGCGCTCGCCCCCATCCGATTATGGGGGCGAAGCGGCAGCGGCGTCGACGGAACGGATCGGCGTCATGCGAGCGGGGACCGACCGAGCAGGACGCGGCCGGTGAAGTGGGTCTGCTTGGCCCGGGGCAACGGGTGGAACAGGCAGCCGTGCACGTCGCGGTAGCGCATCTCGAGTTCGCAGGTGCGGGAATAGCCCAGGCCGCCGACGGTTTCGATGGCCGAGCGCACAGTGCGCACGAGCGCGTCCGCCGCGGCGGTCTTACGGCTGAGCGTCCGGCTCGCGTGTTGATCGGTGTTGGCGAAGCGCAGGTTCTCCGACGCGGCGAACATCGCGTCGACGAGGTCGCCCGCGGTGGTGTGCGCGGTGGCCATCTCACCTGCCAGCTGCACGGTCGGCGCGTCGGCCCGCCCCGCCGCCAGCGTGGTCGCGAGGTCGACCGCGCCGTCGGCGATGCCGAGATAGGCCGCCATCACCAGCGGCATGGCGGCGCCGAGCACGACGTTCAGCAGCGGTGGCCAGACGGTGGCGGGACGGGTCAGCGACACCGCGGCGTCGGGCACGAACACGTCCTCCAGCACGACGGTATGCGAACCGGTCGCACGCAGTCCGAGGGTGTCCCAGGTGCGCTCGATCCGCACGCCGTGGGCGGCGAACGGTATGGCGCAGTGCAGCACCTGCGGCCCGCCGGGTGCGTCGTCCCAGCGCACGCTGGTCACCAACACGGTGCCCGCCTCGCATCCGCTGGCCGGGGCTTTGCGCGCGTGCACCCGGTAGCCGCCGTCGACCCGCTCGGCGCGGCCGTTGGAGCCGACCCAGTCGGAGGCGCCGGTGCTGACCAGGATCGCGCCCGCGAGCACCTTGGCGAACAGCGGTGCGGCGTCGATGCCGTGGTTGTGCCGCCACACCTGGGCGGCGACCAAGTGGGTGTGCATCGCGAAGGCGACCGCGGTGGAGGGGTCGTGACGGCCCAGTTCGCGCAGGATCTCGCCCATCTCGCGGTGGGCGACCCCGCCGCCGCCGAACTCGGCGGGCACGAGGGCGGTGGACAGTCCGCTCTCGCGCAGCAGGTCGAACGCGGCGAGCGAGATCTCCCCGGAGCGGTCGCGTTCGGCGACCCCGGGACGAAGGGTCTCGCCGACGCGGCGTGCGCGGGCGATCCAGTCGATGGCGGTGGTATCGGTGACGGCAGGAGCTGTAGTGGTCATGTTTCGAAACTAAGAACGGCCGCGATAACCGGATAGTGCAGAAAGTGGACCTACCCGGTTCAGAAACGAGACCCCGTTCGCGAGGTGCCATGACGACTCCGACGCCGAGTCACGGCCAGTACTGCCCGATCTCCCGCGCACTCGACCTGGTCGGTGAGCGCTGGTCGCTGTTGATCCTGCGCGACCTGTCGCTGGGCACCACCCGGTTCAACGACCTCGCGCGCGGCCTGCCCGGCCTGTCGCGCAGCCTGCTCGCCAAACGCCTGCGGCAGTTCGAACGGGCCGGGCTGGTGGAGAGGTCTGCCGGGGAATACCTGCTCACCGACGCGGGGCGGGAGCTCGAGCCGATCCTGTTCGGCCTCGGCGAATGGGGCGCGCGCTGGAGTTTCGGCGCGCCCCGCGAGGACGAGCGCGATCCCGCTCTGTTGGTGTGGTGGATGCACACGCGAGTGGACACCTCCTCGTTCCCCGGCCGTCGGCACGTCCTGCTGGTGCGCTTCACCGACGACCTGCGCCGCTTCTGGATCGTGGTCGAGGCGGGGGTGCCGTCGGTGTGCGAGGCCGACCCCGGCTATCCCGTGGACGTCGCGATCGGCGCCGACGTCGCCTCGCTCTACCAGGTGTGGCTGGGGCGGCTGCCGCTGGCGCACGCGCTGCGGACGGGCCGGGTGACGTTCACCGGCCCGCCTGCGCTCACCCGCCGGATGCCGTCGGTACTGCGGCTCAGCCCGGTGGCCGGTTACGCGGACACCTCGCGCATGGACACGACTGCCCGACGCGCGTCCTGAACCCGCGCCGACCTCAGAGATTCCCGACGACGTGCTCGAGGCGCCGGGCGACCAGGTCGCGCGCCTTCTCCCGCAGCGCGGGCCGGTATCCGCTCGGATACACCGGGTCGGCCGGGGCGTAGTCCTTCAGCACCTCTTTCGCGAGCGTGATCTTGTGCACCTCGGTGGGGCCGTCGGCGATGGCCATCACCTCGGCGTAGGTGAGCATGTCGACGAACGGCAGATCCTGGCTGACGCCCAGTGCGCCGTGCAGGTGCAGCGCGCGCTGGGCGATGTCGTGCATCACCTTGGGCATGGCGACCTTGATGGCCGCGATGTCCTTGCGCACCTTCTTGTAGTCCTGCTCCTTGTCGATGCGCCACGCCGTACGCAGCACCAGCAGCCGGAACTGCTCCATCTCGATCCAGCTGTCGGCGATGCGTTCCTGGGTCATCTGCAACCCGGCCAGGGGCCCGCCACGCATCGGACGGGAGACCGCCCGCTCGGCCATCATGTCGAACGCCTTACGGACCATGGCGACGGTGCGCATCGCGTGATGCACGCGGCCGCCGCCCAGCCGCGTCTGCGCGACGACGAAGCCGTCGCCCTCCGCGCCGAGCAGGTGATCGGCGGGGACGCGGACGTCGGTGAACCGCAGATGACCCTCGTGCTCGCTGAATCCGGCGACGTGATAGTTCTTCACGATTTCCAGGCCGGGAGCGTCGGCGGGCACGATGAACATCGACATGCCCCGATACGGACTCACCTCGGGGTCGGTCACCACCATGACGATGTGGAAGGCGGCGAACTGCGCGTTGGAGTTGAACCACTTCTCGCCGTTGATCACCCAATGGTCGCCGTCGCGCACGGCGCGCGTCCGGAACAGCGTCGGGTCCGAACCGCCGGTCGGCTCGGTCATCACGTAGCACGAACCGATCTCACCGGCCAGCAGCGGCTCGAGGTAGGTCTTCTTCTGCTCCGGCGTGCCGTAGTGCGCGAGAATCTCGGCGTTGCCGGAATCCGGTGCCTGGCAACCGAATACCGACGGCGCCCACACCGACGTGCCGAGCACCTCGTTGAGCAGGGCCAGCTCGATCTGACCGTAGCCGGGACCACCCAGTTCGGGTCCGAGGTGGCAGGCCCACAGACCCTGGTCCTTGACCTGCTCCTGCAATGGGCGCAGCAGCGCCGTGGCTTCGCGGTCGGTGCGGTCGTACGGATTGGGGTAGAGCAGGTCCAGCGGCTCCACCTCGGTGCGGACGAACTCCGCCGCCCAGTCCAGTTTCCGCTGGTACTCCGGATCGGTCTCGAAATCCCAAGCCATGGTCAGCCTTTCGTGTCCCGCGCGGTGCCGGTCACCACGCCGTCGAGCAAAGTGGTCGCGAGGATGTCGGCGATCTCGCCGGGGGAGCGGTCGCCGTGCGGGCGGTACCAGAACGAGACCATGTTCACCATGCCGAGCATGCTGTTGGTCACCACGTGGTCGTCGGTGCGCAACAGTCCCTCGGCGTGACCGGCGTCGATGACGCGTTGCCAGCAGTGCTGCACCCGGTCGCGCAGCTCCTGCAACTGCGCGGCGCGCTCGCCGGTGAGCGCGCCGACGTCGCGCAGCTGGATGGCCACCTCGCGCTGATGACGGATGATCAGCCGGATGTGACTGTGAATCATTTTGCGCAGCTTGATGACCGGATCGTCGGAGCCGTCGGCGATCGCTTCGGCCTCGGTCAGCATCGGCTGGATGTAGTCGCGCAGGATCTGCCAGAGCAGTTCCTCTTTCGAACCGATGTGGTAGTACAGGGCGCCGCGCTGCACGTCGGCGCGTTCGCCGATCTCGGCCACGCCCGTGCCGTGAAACCCCTGCTCGGCGAACAGATCGATCGCCGCCCGCACGATGCGCGCCCTGGTGTCGCCCGCCGTCGACTCGGCGGCGGGCGGGCGGCCGCGCCTGCGGGATGGCGCGCTCATCGCGACGGGTCCAGGACGATTTTGCCCACCCCGTCGGCGCGCTCGGCGAACATCCGGTAGGCGTCCGGCCCTTCGGACATCGGGAGGTGGTGGGTGACCACCGCCTCGGGCCGCAGCCTGCCGCCCGCGGTGAGTTTCAGCAGGGCCGGCAGCTCGTACTGGATCGAGCACAGCCCGATGTGGAATTCGAGGTCCTTGACCTGCGCCGCCATCAAATGGAACGGGTAGGCGCGGTTGTGGCTGACGCCGATCACGCTGACCCGGCCACCGTGCCCGACGGCGCTGATCGCCAGCTTGATGGTCGCGTCGGCCCCGACCGCCTCGATCGCGACATCCGCTCCGCCCCGCAGCATGTCGCGGATCGCCTGCTTGGGGTCGTCCGCGTCGACCGGCTCCGCGCCCAGCTCGGCGGCGCGTTCGCGGCGTTCGGTGAGCAGGTCCACGCCGAGCACTCGTGCTGCTCCCATCGCGAAGGCGGACTGCACCGCCATGAGACCGACCGGGCCGAGCCCGATCACCACCACGGTGTCACCCGGCGCGATCCGGGCGCGCCGGGCGCCGTACCACCCGGTGGGCGCGTTGTCGGTGAGCACGACCGCGGCGGTGTCGCTCACCTCGTCGGGCAACTTCGCCAGGTTGCCCGCGGCGTGCGGAACGGCGAGCACCTGGGCCTGGCATCCGGCCAGCGAGCCTCCGAGCCCATAACAGGCGTCGACGGGCAGGGGATGGCGCGCGCACGCGGTGACGATCCCGGCGCGGCACTGCGCACAGTTGTCGCAGCCCGCCGAGGCGGCGACCAGCACGCGGTCACCGACGGCGAACCCGCGCGCGTGTGGGCCCAGCTCCACGATCTCGCCGACCGCTTCGTGCCCGACGCCGTAGCCTGCGCCCGGGACGAATCCGTGTCCGGCGTAGATGTGCAGATCGCTGCCGCAGATGCCCGCCGCGGTGACCCGGACGATCGCGCCGTCCGGTCCGGGCAGGGCCGGGTCCGGCCGATCCTGATACGAGATCTGCTGCGGGCCTTGGTAAGTCAACGCCTTCATCGCCAGCCTCCGTCGACCGCGAGGGTGGCGCCGGTGCAGAACGCCGAGGCGTCGGTGGCGAAGAACAGCGCCGCCCCGACGATCTCCGCAGGCCGGCCGATCCGGCGCAGGGCGTTGTGCTCGGCGAGTTCCGCGCGCAACTCGTCGGGCCACGCGGTGGCGATATCGGTGTCGAAGGGACCGCACTGGATGGTGTTGACGCGGACGTTCGGGGCGAACGTCTGGGCCAGCCCGCCGGTCAGGGCGTTGAGTCCCGCCTTGGCCGCCGAATACGGCACCGCGAACGGCTCCGGTCTGCTCGCCTCGATGGAGGAGACGTTGATGATCGAGCCGCCGCCGTCGGCCGCCATGCGGCTGCCGATCAGAGCCGACAGCCGGAACGGTCCCTTGAGGTTCACCCCGATGACCTTGTCGAACAACGCCTCGGTGACCTGGTCCACGCTCGGGTACAGCGGCGACAGGCCCGCGTTGTTGACCAGCACGTCCACCCGGCCGAACGCGTCGTAGACGGTCTCCACCAGAGCGTCGCACTGCGACCAGTCGCTGACGTTGCAGGCCACCGGCAAGGCGCGGCGGCCGAACCGCTCGGTCACCTCCTCGGCCAGCGCGGCGCAGCCGTCCGGTTTGCGGCTGGCGATCACCACATCCGCGCCGGACTCGGCGAACGCGAGCACCATCTGCTTGCCCAGCCCTCGGCTTCCTCCGGTGACGACGGCGACCTTGTCGGTGAGTGGCACCTGAACTCCTGCATGTCAAGAAATGTTCCGATCAGTACATTAAATCTGCCGCGGGTTAGGATCAAGGGGCTGTCCGGCCGACCGTCGACGGCGCGAGGACCCGCCGGGTGAAAGACCAGAGCGCACCGGCGTGGCGGACGGATTCGGGCACAGGCCCTGGACGACCCGGCGCGCGGCACCCCCACTACCCGCGGGTAACATGGCACTGTTTTCCCACTCGGCTTTCTCGGAAGTGAGGCAGTAGATGACAGAGCGGATTCAGGTCGGCGGGCTCCAGGTGGCACGCGTTCTCCACGAGTTCGTCGAGAACGAGGCGCTCCCCGGTTCCGGCGTGGACTCCGCCGCGTTCTGGGCCGGCGCCGAGCAGGTCATCAACGATCTCGCTCCGCGCAACCGCGCCCTGCTGGCCGAACGCGACGAGATCCAGGGCAAGGTCGACGCCTGGCATGCGGAGCACCCCGGCGCGAACTACGACAAGGCCGCCTACAAGAACTTCCTGACCGAGATCGGCTACCTGCGGCCCGAGCCCGCCGATTTCCAGATCACCACGCAGAACGTGGACGAGGAGATCGCCGCCACCGCGGGGCCGCAGCTGGTGGTGCCGGTGATGAACGCCCGCTTCGCGATCAACGCGGCCAACGCCCGCTGGGGCTCGCTGTACGACGCGCTCTACGGCACCGACGCCATCTCCGAGGCGGGCGGCGCGGAGAAGGGCGCCGGCTACAACAAGGTGCGCGGCGACAAGGTCATCGAGTGGGCGCGCAACTTCCTCGACGACTCGGTCACCCTCATCACCGGTTCGCACATCGGCTCGACGTCCTACAAGATCGTCGACGGCGAACTCGAGGTCGGCCTGGAGGACGGCACCAGCATCGGCCTGGCCGACGCCTCCCAGCTGGTCGGCTACCTGGGCGACCCGGAAGCGCCGAGCTCGGTGCTGCTGAAGCACAACGGCCTGCACATCGAGATCCAGATCGACCCGCAGTCCCCGATCGGCAGCACCGACACCGCGGGCGTCAAGGACGTCGTGCTGGAGTCCGCGGTCACCACGATCATGGACTTCGAGGACTCGGTCGCCGCGGTCGACGCCGAGGACAAGGTGCTCTGCTACCACAACTGGCTCGGCCTGATGAAGGGCGACCTCGCGGAGAAGGTCAGCAAGGGCGAGAAGACCTTCACCCGCACGATGAATCCCGACCGCGTGTACACCGCGCTGGACGGCGGCGAGGTGGTGCTGCACGGCCGTTCGCTGCTGTTCGTGCGCAACGTCGGTCACCTGATGACCTCCGACGCCATCCTGGATGCCGAGGGCAACGAGGTGCCCGAGGGCATCATGGACGGGCTGATCACCTCGCTGATCGCCAAGCACAGCCTGGCCGACGACGCGAAGCTGAAGAACAGCCGCACCGGCTCGGTCTACATCGTGAAGCCGAAGATGCACGGCCCCGACGAGGTCGCCTTCACCAACGAGCTGTTCGGCCGGATCGAGGACGTGCTCGGGCTGCAGCGCAACACGCTCAAGGTCGGCATCATGGACGAGGAGCGCCGGACCACGGTGAACCTGAAGGCCTGCATCCAGGCCGCCGCCGAGCGGGTGGTGTTCATCAACACCGGCTTCCTGGACCGCACCGGCGACGAGATCCACACCTCCATGGAGGCCGGGCCGATGGTCCGCAAGGCCGATATGAAGTCCCAGCAGTGGATCCTGTCCTACGAGGACTGGAACGTCGACACCGGTCTCGCGGCGGGCCTGCCCGGCAAGGCGCAGATCGGCAAGGGCATGTGGGCCATGCCGGACCTGATGGCCGACATGCTCGTCCAGAAGATCGGCCACCCGCGCGCGGGCGCCAACACCGCGTGGGTGCCCTCGCCGACCGCCGCCACCTTGCACGCGACGCACTACCACCTCGTCGACGTGTTCAAGCGGCAGCAGGAGATCGCCAAGGGCGGCCGTCGCGCCACCGTCGACGAGATCCTGGAGATCCCGCTGGCCGCCGCCCCGAACTGGACCGACGAGGAGAAGCGCCAGGAGTTGGACAACAACTCGCAGTCCATCCTCGGCTACGTGGTGCGCTGGATCGATCAGGGCGTCGGCTGCTCCAAGGTGCCGGACATCAAGGACGTCGCGCTCATGGAAGACCGGGCGACCCTGCGCATCTCCAGCCAGCTGATGGCCAACTGGCTGCGCCACGGCATCGTGACCGCCGACGAGGTGGTGGCCAGCCTGGAGCGGATGGCCCCGGTCGTGGACCGGCAGAACGCGGGCGACCCGAACTACCGGGCGATGGCGCCGGACTTCGCGGGCAGCATCGCGTTCCAGGCGGCCAAGGAGCTGATCCTGGAGGGCACCAAGCAGCCCAACGGGTACACCGAGCCGATCCTGCACCGCCGTCGCCGCGAGGCGAAGGCGCTGGCCTGCGTGTAGTCTCCGCGTGCAACGAATCCCCCGGTCCCGTCGGCCGGGGGATTCGTGCTTTCGGGGCAACGGGAGTTTCGACTCCCGTTTATCGGTCCGTTACCCTGGGTGCCGCACGAGATCGGTCGATTTGTGAGGAAGATTCATGGGAAGCGTTGTGCTCGACATCGTGGCATTGCTCGCCAATCGCGCGGCGATGTTCTGGAATTGGATGGCCACCGGATCGGCGGGCTTCCCGCCGCTGTGAGCGTGCGGTGCACGAACTGTTTCGAGTAGCGAATCCCCTGGTCAGGTCTGCTGGCCGGGGGATTCTGCGATTCGGGACGAAATCGAAAAACGTTCCGAAATGTTTGTTTTCACACCGGCGGGCCGCACGCCCGGGTCGTACGAGCGCCTGGCGCGCCGGAATTCGGGGATCCGCGCCGGATTGGGCGTCTGGGAACTGCGGAGCGCGGCTTGGGAAATCGGTCCGTGTGCCGGTTACGCGGCGTCCACCCGCTGTTCGCAGGACCTCGGCGCGTCGTCGTGATCGCCACGGGCAGGGCGATTCCGCCGTCGATCCCGCGCGCGAAGCTCCTGCGCCTCGTATCTTGAACACGTGAACTCCGCAGGGTCCCCGCGCACACGGTCTCGTGTTCCTCGTTGGTTCGTACTGTGGATGGGGCTGGTGACCGCCCTGGTGGCGATCTGCTGCGCGGCGCTGTTCTGGCAACTCGCCGCGGAGGGCACGTTTCCGACCCTCGTCGTGCTCTGGGCCGTCCTCGGCGTGCTGGGCGGTATCGCCGTCCTGTTCGGGCTGCTCGGCCTGCTGCGCTACCGCGCCTTCTTCCACAGTCTCGTCTCGCCGGTGCTCATCGGCGTCCTGGTGGCGCTGTCGCTCTACGACGTCCCGGAGGACGCCGGGTGGCGGCTCTCCCGCGGCATCCTCGAAGACCAGGCCGCCGAATGCGCCCACCCCGGCCAGCGGCACCGGCTCGGCGTCTACACCATCACCTTCGTCACGCCCCGCGACGGCGGCTGCCTGTTCTACACACAGAAGGGCGACTCGAATACCGAAGGCTTCGCCTTCTTCCGCGACCCGGCCACCCCACCCCACCTCGGCCCACCCGCCACCAACGGCATCGAATACTCCTCCTTCGACGGCCAGTGGTACCGCTTCGTCGACACCCACTGACCACGATCGCGGCAGGTCTCACCCAGGTCCCGGCCTGCACGACGCCGTCAGGAACGGCTTCGGTCACTGTCCCCCGGTACCGAAGACCTCATCGAGTGCGGTCGCCGTCGCCGCGCGGGTAATCCATTCCGTGAGGCGTGCATGATCGGTGCACGCCTCGATCTCGGCGGCGAGGACCGCGGAGACATCGAATCCGCGGGCATCGAGCATGGTCAGCAACGCCTTGGCCTCGCCTTTGGCCTCGCCTTTGGCCTCGCCCTCGGCCATGCCGTCGGCGTAGAGCTGCTTGAAGAACTGGCTGTAGTACGGGGACGTGTCGGTCGTCATCAGCATCTCCAGGAAGTGCCGGGCCGCTGCTTTCGGCAGTGCGGCCAGTACCAGGTCAATGTACCTTTTGCCGTCCGCGGAGTCGTGTGCTGTCGCGGCGAGGGCGGTGAGGATCGCGTCGCGTTCGGGATCGTTGCGGTGGGCGATGGCGGACAGGGCCGCCAGATCGGGGCGTTCGTGCGCGGTGTGCGCGTCACTGACGACTGGCACGTTCGCGGGGCTGAGGACCATCGGCGACAGGGTGAATCCGGGCGCGACAGTGATCGGACGACGGCAAGGCACCGCGGAACGCTCGTTCGGGCACACGACGACGAGCAGGACGAGGCAGCGTAGCCGGGCGCGCAGGGTCGTCAGGTAGACCGGCCAGCTCCACACCTTGTCGTCGTCACGTTGCAGTTGCACCTCCACGACGATGCCGAGAACTGGTACGTCGGCATCCGTAAGCGTGACGACCAGGTCCGCGCGGTACTCGGTCGGTTCGATGTCCGGTAGGTCGCCGGAGTCCACACGGGCCTTGTCGAATTCCGGTAGTGAGAATCCGAGAGTGGAAGTCAGCAGTTCCGCGACCAAAGCCGGTCTGCGCCGGACCAATTCGATGAGGACTTCGTGTACCGACGAGGGCATGACGCGGACCTTACCGATAGCTACCGACAGGTCCGGGTGAGGGTGATCACCACTCGAACGGCAGGGGTTGGCGGGGCTCGATCCAGAGGGCTTCGGCGAGGGCGCACAGCGTTCCGTCGGGGCGGGCCAAGGCCACACCGACCGTGTGTTTGCGGCCGTTCGCGGAGACCGGCCAGCCGTAGGAGAGGTAGCAGTCGCCTGCGCGGACCGGTTCGAACTGCGTGGCGGTGAGGGCGGCGGTGACCGCTCCCGGCCGCAGATCACGGAGGGCCATCGCGGCCCAGCCGCCGGGACAATCCAGAGCGGCCCAGACGTTTTCGGTGCTGAGGAAGCCGTCGGGCCCGGCGAGGAGCGGATCCGGTGACCATGCGGCGACGACCATGTCGTGGGCGGACATCGCCCAGGGCGACAAGCGCAACCCGCGGCCGGGCGCGCACGCCGCGCCGCAGCCGTAGCAGTGGCTCATCTTGCGCAGTGCGTCGGCGGTAGCACTCGCAGCGCGAGCTGCCGCCCAGGGGGGCGCGGGCCGCGGCGTCACCGTGAGGCTGGACGTGGACGCCTCGGCGAGCACCGTGCCGTCCCGATCGGTGAGTGACGCGCCGCCCGCCCCGTCGGTGGCCAGCGCCACCGGCGTGTCCACGGAAACTGCGCGCCGGAAGTCGACGCGCACCTGCGCGGCACCGCTGGCGGCAGCGAGCAGCCCCGCCACGTACCCGCCGAACGCCACTCCCGGATAGCCACGCACGTGCCCCGGCACCGTGAACGAATCGGTCCGAATCATGTGTTGCTGAACCTCTCCCGGCCGACGCTTATGACCGGCTCAGCCGACCATACCCGCCGCGCCGACGCCAGACCGTCGCCGGGCCGCCTGTCACCCGCCTGTCGCTGCGGTGGCCGATCCCCCCGACGACAGCATCGCTCGCCTCGGTGGTCACCTCGGCGCGCGCCGGTGCCACGGCCAGGTGCCGGTCCGGTGACCTCGCCCGGCGACGCGCAGGCGGTGATCACGACGCTCGCCGCCCGGGGCTCGGCGACCGCGAACGCGGCTTCGGGTACCGCGGCCGGTGATGATCACGCGTTGGTCCTCGACTGTGCGGTGCCCGCGCCGACCACGTGCATCTGCCGGATCGGTGGCCCTCGCGGGCGACGCGGCGTATCCCCTGGGTATCGCACACCCGCGAGGCAGCCGTCTGCCGCGAACTCCGCGCAGGTCGAGGCAACGGCGGAATATCCGTCCCTGCGAACCCCGTTGCGCCAGACGTGACGAAAGCAGGAATGAACGTACTGGTCGTGTACGCCCACCCGAAGCCGGACTCACTCACCGGCGCCTTGAAAGACGTGGCCGTGCGGCAATTGCGGGCGGACGGGCACGAGGTGCGGATCACCGATCTCTACGCGATGGGATGGAAGGCCGCTGCCGATACCGACGATTTCGGCCCGGTCGAAGAAACCAATTTCATGCTGGCCTCCGGCGTAGCCTACCGCGACGGGACGCTGAGTCCGGACATCCGTGCCGAGCAGGAAAAACTGCTGTGGGCCGACGCTGTCGTCCTGCATTTCCCGCTCTGGTGGTTCGGTATGCCCGCGATCATGAAGGGCTGGGTGGACCGGGTTCTCACCTGCGATTTCGCCTACGGGGCCGGGGGCAAGGCGTTGCCCAGGTACGGGGCGGGCGCGCTGGCCGGGCGGCGCGCGATGCTCGTGGTCTCCGTTGGGGGCAAGCAGCCGTCGTATTCCGATCGCGGGATCAACGGGCCCGTCGACGATCTGCTGTTCCCGATTCACCACGGCATCCTGTACTACACCGGCATGGACGTGCTGCCGCCGTTCGTGGTGCACGACACGATCCGGCTCGGAGCCGAGCGCTTCGACGACGTCGCGCACGACCTGCGGCGTCGGATGTCGGAGCTGGCGGAAGTGGAGCCGATCCGATATCGACCGCAAGGCGGCGGCGACTACGACCGCAGCCTGCGTCTGGCGCCGGGTCGCGAAGAGCGGGGAGCGAGCGGATTCGGGTTGCACGTGGCGTCGTGACCGAGTGGTTCACGGCAACGGCGCGGCTCCGCGCTGGGTGAGCAGCATGCCCATCACCCCCGCTTCCTGCCCCTGCCCGTGGATCATGGCTCGGGCGATCTCCTTGACCGGTCCGGATTGCAGGAGACCGTCGGCCGCCTGGGCCATCGCGATTCCGCCTTGGTGGTGGCGGAACATCAACTGCAGGAACAGGATCTCCGCGTCTCGGCCGCGGGCCGCCGCCAGGTGGTCCAGTTCCGCCGTGCGCGCCATCCCGGGCATCGAGGGGGCCGCACGCGTGAGCGCGTCCGGATGTCGATGCGTCGCCGCGTCCGCGGTGTGCATCCACGTCATCGGGCGCGCGGAGTTGGGCGGCGCGTCGGCGAGGCGCAGCCAGCCGAGCATGGTGCCGATCTCCAGCCGCTGGGTCCGGTCGAGTTGCTCGGCCAGCCGGGCGATCGCCGGATCGATCGAGCGATCGAGCCGCTGCACCATGAGCAGTGCTTGCTGGTGATGGGTGGTCATATCCTGGGCGAAAGCGATTTCGACGTCGGTGAGAACTGGTGCGGTGGAACGGCTTTCGGGAAACACCAGCGGCCGCAGCGCGGCGCCGAGCACGAGTAGCGCGAAGGCCGCCGACGCCACGGCCGCGACGCGCATCCAGTGCGGCATCGCTACGATCCGACGATCGATCGCTGGTCCGCGGGCGGCGAGTACACCTCGTCGTCCAATCGCAGCACCATGAATCCGTTGTCCGAGCAGGCGACGTAGAGTTGCGACCCGCGCCATTCCGGCGGCGAGAGACACCAATCGGTGGACACGTCGCCTAAGGCCAGCCTGCCGGTGCGCGGGGTGGTGGCATCCCACGGGTCGAATTGTCCCTCCAGCACGGCGCGCACCGCGGAAGGCGCGCTCATCAGCGGAACGCCGATGAGGGAGGCGAGCGCGTGCGGCGAGTTCCACAGACTCAGGTTCTGCCCGGTGCGGGCGGGCGGGTTGTAGTAGGCGATCTCGCGGATGGCGTAGGGATCGCGGATGTCGAACACCCGGATTCCGGAGGAGATCCACCCGCAGGCCAGGGCGGTCGGATCGACCTGCCGGTCGGCGGCGCAGTAGTGCGATTCGTAGGCGAAGGCGGAACCGCCCATGGAGGAGCCGATATTGCTGTCGATGTGCTGGGGCAGGTTGATCTCGAGCTTGATCTTGCCGACGACCTCGGGCGCCGTCTCGTCGGAGATGTCGATGAGTTTGACGCCGCCGGAGCCGCCCTCGTCTACGGTGTAGAGGTAGGGCTTGCCGTCATAACTGACCGGGACACTGTGCTGGGTTGCCCAGCCGTCCGTCCAGAACACCCGGCCGAGGTGAGGCACGTGCGGGTTCGGGTCGCGGCGCTGCACCGCGCTGATGTCGAGGACGGTGAAACCACCGAGTGCGGAGAGGTACATCCGGTTGCCGTCGGGGCTGATGCCGAAGCCGTGCGCCTCGATGCCGGTCAGTCCCTGCCAGATCACGTGCGGGTTCGCCGGATCGGTCAAATCGACCGCGCTGACGAAACCGGGTGCGATGCCCGAGGCCCAATACGTGTTGCCGTCGGGGGAGAAGCCGCCCTCGTGGGTGGTGATCGGCAGCGGCATCAGCAGATTCGTCCCCGGGCCGGGATTGAGCAGGCGCGGATGCGCGCAATCGGAGACGTCGTAGACCGACAGGTAGCCCACGCCTTCGCCGACCGGAACGCCCGTGCCGACCAGCAACTTTCGCTCGGTATTGACCTTCAGGCTCTCCCATGTGCCCGCGAGCATGGCCGGCTCGGTCAAGGTCACCGTCGGGCGCGGCTGCGCCGGGTCGGATACGTCGAGCACTTGGACGCCGCGCCCCTCGCCGATCAGGTCGCCGGGGAAGAACGAGCCGAGGTAGGCGCAGTGCTCGAAGCTGGTGGAGGTGATGCCCGCCCCGCGACCCGGGTAGCCGCCGACGAAGGAGATGTTGCACCGGTAGCCCGAGGTGCTGCGGCCGCTGTCGCGGTCGGCGGCGGTGACATCGCCCTGCATGCCGTTCTCGGGTGCGGCGCCGGGCCCGCAATCGGCGCGAGGGACCGAGGTGCGCCCGACGTCGAGGAACTCCCGCACGGCGCTCGGCAGATCCGAATGCTGATCGGCCGACGCGCTCGCGGGCAGGAGCATGGCCGTGACCACGCCGATGGTGAGCAGAGCCAGCGGTCTGGTGCGGCACAGTCCGGCCAGTGGGCGCATCGTCGCGACCCCCAACTTCGTCGTCGAGTTCGGCTCCCAGGGTGACTGGGACAGTCACTGCATGGTAGGGATTCCCAGCATCGCGAGAAGGGAGTTTCGCCGAATCACAGTCGGATTCGCGAAGTTTTCCGGTCGAAGGCGTCAGCGTGGATGGGTCGGTTCTGTGCGTCGGGCTGCGTCCGCGTCGGTATGCGAGGCGAGCAGATCGTCGCAGACGCCGAGGAACGTGCGTCGTAGCTCGGCCGCGCGCTGGGCCAGCGCGGACTGGGCGCGAACGTAGTCCGCGCGCCCGGCGGGTGTCTCGATGCGCACCGGCTCGTAGCCCAGCGCGGACAGGTCGTAGGGGCTGGCGCGCATGTCCAGTTCCCGGGCGGCGCAAGCCAGCTCGAAACAATCCAGCAGCAACTGCGAGGAGATCAGCGGCACGAGCTTGAATCCCCACTTGTACAAATCCATGTTCGCGTGCAGGCAGCCCGGCTGCTCGCGGTGAAGCTGGTCGGCGCGGGTGAGCGGTTCGGCATTGCGTCCGACGGCATCCGGGGTGAAGAAGCGATAGGCGTCGAAATGCGTGCAGCGCAGCGACATCGAGTCGACCACGGCGTCGGTGCCGGCTCGTCCGAGCCGCAGTGGCACCTTCTGGTGGCGGATGTCGTCGGTGCGATACACCATTGCCCATTCGTGCAGGCCGAAGCAGGCGAGCTGGGCCGGCCGGGAAGCGGTAGCACGCAACAGGTCCGCGACGAAAGCGAGGGTATCGCGGCGTTTTTCGAGGTAGGCGGGATCGGCGGTATAGACCTCCGCCGCGCGTTCCTCGGCATCCGACTCGGCGTCCGGCCTTGCGCCGACGCGGTGATACCCACGAGCTCCCTGGTACTCGGCGGCGTCCGCCAGCCCGAGGCCGTAGCCCGGATGCCAGCGCCGCAACTGGGCGGGTGTGTGCCCGTAATAGGTGAACAAGAAGTCGATCACCGGGTGCGACGAACCTTGCGCCCGCCGTTCGAGATAGGGCCCGACCAATCCGTCCAGCCGGGCCCGGTGCGCGGCGGCGGCCGCCCGCCACTGCGTACCGGACAATACCCGCATGCTCACCGCGCTCCGGGCCGTGCGGCGTCACGCACTGCCCAGGTCGTCATTCGCCCACCCGGTGCGTGCCGTCTCGGACGGTGCCGACGAATTCCTCCACCAGGTCCTCCAGTGCGACGATGCCGGTGGTGTTGCCCCGGTCGTCGACCACGCGGCCGAGGTGGCTGTTCGTGCGTCGCAGCCGCGCCAGCGCCTCGTAGAGCGTGGCGTTCATGCCGACCGTGGGCAGCGGTCGGATATCGGTACGCGGGATCGGCGTACCGGGTCCGGCGCTTTCGTCGGCGACCTTGTCCAGCACGTCCTTGACGTGCAGGTAGCCGACCAGCGAGCCGTCGTTCGCCCGCACCGGGAACCGGGAGAAGCCGGTCTCGGCGACGGCGGACTCGATGTCGCCGAGCGTGGTCCCGTTGCCGCGCAGGGGGATCGATCGGGTGGCGTCCAGGGGCACCATCACGTCGGCGACCACCCGGTCGCTGGTGCCCAGCGCCTGGGTCAGGCGGCGGTGTTCTTCCTCGTCGAGCAGCCCCTCGGAGCGGGACTCGCCGATCATCTCGGCCAGCTCGACAGTCGAGACGGTGGCCTCGAGCTCGTCCTTCGGCTCGATCCGCAGCAGGCGCAGCGACAGGTTGGCGGCCAGGTTGTAGAGCGCGATGAGCGGACGGGCCAGCCGCAACCACATCAGGTGCACCGGCACCAGCAGCAGCGCGCTGCGCTCCGGTCCGGCCAGCGCGATGTTCTTCGGGATCATCTCGCCGAACAGGATGTGCAGGATGACCACTATGGTCAGCGCGAGAGCGAACGCCACCGGGTGCAGCAGCTGGTCGGGCAGGCCGAGCAGCTCGAACGGGCCCTCCAGCAGGTGCGCGACGGCGGGCTCGCCGACGCGGCCGAGCAGGATGGAGCAGATGGTGATGCCCAGCTGTGCGGCCGCCAGCATCATCGAGAGGTTCTCGCCCGCTCGGATGACGGTGTTCGCGTTGCGTTTGCCTTGCGCGGCGAGCGCTTCGAGCCGGTCGCGGCGGGCGGAGATGAGCGCGAACTCGGCGGCGACGAAGAACGCGTTGCCGCCCAGCAGCACGACGGTGAGCAGGACGCCGAACAGGTCACCCATGGCTGTGCTCCTTGGTCGCGAGGGCGTCGGCGTCGACCGGGATCAGCCGGACCCGGTCGATGCGCCGTCCGTCCATGCGCTCCACGCGCGCGATCCAGCCGCCCGTGCCATGGCTCTCGGGCGCCGTCCACTGCTGCGAGCGGGGATTCGGCAGCACGACTTCGTCGCCCGTCACCGGGATGCGCCCGAGCCTGGTCAGCACGAGGCCGCCGAGCGTCTCGTACTCGCCTTCGGGCGCGTCGTATCCGGTCGCCCGGGAGACCTCGTCGATGCGCAGCAGCCCCGAGCAGTCCCAGCCGTCGGAGACGCGCCGAACGTCGCGCTCCTCCTCGTCGTGCTCGTCGCGGACGTCGCCGAGGATCTCCTCGATGATGTCCTCCATGGTGACCAGGCCCGCGGTGCCGCCGTACTCGTCCACGACCAAGGCGACCTGCATGCCGTCGGCGCGGACGCGTTCGAGCACTTCGTCGCCGTCCAGGCTGGCGGGCACGATCGGGACCGGCTGCGCGAGCCGGTGCAGCGGGAGGGTCCGGCGCGCGTGCACCGGCCGGGTGAACGCCTGTTTGACGTGCACGAAGCCGAGGGTGTTGTCGAGGTCGCCGTCGATCACCGGGAAACGGGAGTAGCCGGTGCGGCCCGCCGCGTCGATCAGATCGGCGATGGTGTCGTCCTTGTCGAGCGATTCGATCTTCACCCGCGGCGTCATCAGTTCCTCGGCGCTGCGCTCGCCGAATTGCAGAGAACGGTCCATCACCTGGGCGGTGGGCTGGTCCAGCGCGCCGCGCAGGGCGGACGTGCGTACCAGGGAGCCGAGTTCCTGCGGCGAGCGGGCCGAGCGCAACTCCTCGGCGGGCTCGACGCCGAGCCTGCGGACCACCCAGTTGGCGGTGCCGTTGAGGAAGTGGATCATCCACTTGAACACCACCGAGAACGCGATCATCGGTCCGGCCGTGACGCGGGCGGTGGCCAGGGGTTTGGCGATGGCGATGTTCTTGGGCACCAGCTCGCCGTAGATCATCGACAGCGAGGTGGCCAGGATCAGCGCCAGGGTCAGGGCCACGCCGCTCGCGGCGGCGTCGCTCAGCCCGAGACCGGTGAACACCGGATCCAGCAGCCGGGCCAGCACCGGCTCGGCGATGTAACCGGTGATCAGCGTGGTGATGGTGATGCCGAGCTGGGCGCCGGACAGCTGGAACGACAGCGTGCGGTGCGCCCTGCGGACCATCCGAGCGCGGACGTCACCGGAGCGGGCATGCGCCTCGACGGTGCTGCGCTCGAGGGCGGTGAGGGAGAATTCCGCGGCGACGAACAGTGCCGTGCCGACGGTGAGTGCGATGAAACCGATCAGGCTGAGCGCGGTGAGCGCGACGGACATGGTCAGCACCACCTGGACGGTGCTGCGGGGCGGCCTGTGCGGATCAGGACTGCTGCGGAGAGGAGGACGCCGGGTCGGTCACCCGGCTCGGTAGAGGAGCCCTCCTGAGTGGCGCCCTCGGACGCGGGTGACAACTGGATCCTTTCGCAAATGAGTCGTGGTGCCGTAATCCGGCAACCACCATGCTACCGGCCCACGCGCCGAGCGGCGTGGGCCGGTGCCGGTTCGGGGCGCGTGTCGGCGCTCACCAACCGCTGGGCAGCGGGCGACCTTCGGCGAACCCGGCCGCGGACTGCACGCCGAGCACGGCTTTTTCGTGGAACTCGGCAAGCGTCCGCGCTCCCGCGTAGGTGCACGCGCTGCGCACGCCGGAGCAGATGTGGTCGAGGAGGTCCTCGACCCCGGGGCGCTCGGGGTCCAGCCGCATCCGGGAACTGGAGATGCCCTCTTCGAACAGCGCCTTGCGGGCGCGGTCGAATTCGCTGTCGGAGGCGGTACGGGCGGCGACGGCCCGCTTGGACGCCATGCCGAAGCTCTCCTTGTAGGCGTTGCCGTCACGATCGACGCGCAGGTCGCCGGGGGACTCGTAGGTGCCGGCGAACCAGGAGCCGATCATCACGTTGGACGCGCCCGCGGCCAGCGCGAGCGCCACGTCGCGGGGATGGCGCACGCCGCCGTCGGCCCAGATGTGCACGCCGAGTTCCCTGGCAGCGGCAGCGCACTCGGCCACCGCGGAGAACTGCGGGCGACCGACGCCGGTCATCATCCGGGTGGTGCACATCGCGCCAGGACCGACGCCGACCTTGACGATGTCCGCGCCCGCCTCGACGAGTTCCCTGGTGCCTTCGGCGGAGACCACGTTGCCCGCGACCAGCGGGACACCGAGTCCGAGATCGCGCACCGCGGTGAGGGTTTCGAGCATCTTGGTCTGGTGACCGTGGGCGGTGTCGATGACCAGCAGGTCGGCGCCCGAATCCACGAGGGACTTGGCCTTGGCCGCCACGTCGCCGTTGATGCCCACCGCGGCCGCGACGCGCAGCTTGCCCGCGGCGTCGACGGCGGGCTGGTAGATGCCCGCGCGCACCGCGCCGGTACGGGTCAGCACCCCGGCCAGCGTGCCGTCCTCGGCGGTGAGCACGGCGAAGTCGGCGTGCTCGGCGTGCAGCAGGTCGAACAGGTCGCGCGGCGTGGTGGTGGCGGGGGCCCGGACGAAATCGGTGTCCGCGACCTCACGAAGCCGGGCGAAGCGGTCGACGTCGGCGCAGGCGGCCTCGGTCACCACGCCGACCGGGCGGCCGTCGTCGACCACCACGACCGCGCCGTGCGCGCGCTTGTGCATCAGGGCCACGGCCTCGGAGACCGAGCGGTCGGGGTCGAGGGTGACCGGGGTGTCGGCGGTGAGCGAGCGACTCTTGACGAAGGCGATGGTGTCGGCGGCCGCGGTGATCGGCAGGTCCTGCGGGAGCACGACGATGCCGCCGCGACGGGCCACGGTCTCGGCCATCCTGCGCCCGGCGACGGCGGTCATGTTCGCCACGACGATCGGGATGGTGGTGCCCGACCCGTCGACCGTCGAGAGATCGACGTCGAAGCGCGACGCGACATCCGTCCGATTCGGGACGAGGAAGATGTCGTCGTAGGTCAGGTCGTACGGCGGCTGGTGACCGGGGAGAAAGCGCACTCGACCGATGATATCCGGGCGCCGACCGGTGCGCGCCGTTCTTCGGCGTCCTGCCGCATTTCCTCCGCCACCTCGTGCGAGCGCCGCCCGCGCGGCTTCGGGCGCCGAGCACGACTGCGTCGTAGCGAGGCAGGCCGCGCGGGATGCTCGCACCGCAACGGCGGCCGGGCAATGCCGACGCCCGTCGGGGGCGATGGATCGCCGATGCCGGCCCCGCCGGTGTCTTCCGCGCCGGCCGGTCCGGTCGTGGTCTCAGGCGACGGCTTCGGAACGGGAGAGCATGATCGTGGTGGCGACCATGACGACCACCGCACCCGCGGTGACCACCAGTCCGGCGGTATCCGCGCGCAACCGCTCGTCGAGCACGGCGATGCCGATGAACGCGGCGGCCAGTGGCTCGGCGACCGTGACGGCGGGCAGCGAAGCGGTCAGCGGCCCTACTTGATACGCGCGCTGTTGCAGGTAGACACCGGTCACGCCGGCCGCGACCAGCGCCCAGGTCTGCCAGCCGCTCAGCACGTCTGCCAGACCGTGTTCGAACAGACCGGTGACGTAGTCGGTGAGTGCGGCGGCCAGCCCGTACAGCGCGCCGCTCGCGGCCCCCAGCAGCAGCGCGCGCCACGCGGGCTCGCGCGCCGCGATTCCCGCGGCCGTGGCGGCGGCGATCAGGCCGACCAGGAGACCGAGCGGCAGGAGCCAATCGCGCAGCGGCGCACCGGTTTCGCCCTCGGTCGGATCGCCGACGAGGACAAAGCACGCCAGCGCGGCGGTCAGCGCGAGCGCGGTCGCCCACGTGCTCGGCGTCACGCGGCGATCGTTGAGGCGGGCGGACAGCGGCAGGGCGAACACCAGCGCGCTCACCAGGATCGGCTGCACCAGCAGGACCGCGCCCAAGGCGAGCGCGGCCACCTGCATGGCGTAGCCGCCCGCGTCTCCGACGACGCCCGCCCACCAGCGGGGTGTGCGCAGCAGCGAGCGGATCAGCGACTCGTTCTCCGGCACCGCGGCCGCCGCGCTCTGCTGTGCGACCGCGGCGACCGCGAACAAGAGCGCGGCGAGCAGTGCGCAGAGGACGGCGGCTGCCCAGTGGGTCGACACCCGACTAGTTTGCTGCCCGATTGCTTCGAGTGGGGGACTGCTGGGCTCGCACGGCGCGTCGCCGCGGCCGGCCCGCCGTGTCGCCGGAGGCGGAAGCGGCGGCGCGGCCGGGGAACCCGCTCGCCGTGCCCGAGGTGCGAGCGGAGGTGCCTTTTGCCGAACCAGCGCCGCGGCCGACGGCGTTGCTCGCGACGGGTTTCGCGTCGCCTCGGCGGCGCGCGGGCGCGGCGACCGATTCGCTGCCGCGGCTCGCCCCGGCGGCCGAGCGGCCCCCGGATTGTTTGGCCGCCCCCCGGCCACCGGCCGCCGCGGGCGTACCGCGCCTGCCGGTCTTGCGTCGTGCGGGTTTCGCGGGGGCAGCGGCTGGGGCGGCCACCGGCGCGGCCGCGGCGACGGGAACGCCGGACGGGCGGCGAGCGCCGGTGATCTCGATCAGCGTACGGTCCCCGGGACGGACCGCGACCCCGTCGACCTCGACGCCCGCCTTGCGGGCCATGGCCTCGACGTCGCGGCGCTCTTCGTCCATCACCAGCGTGACGACCACGCCGTCCTCGCCCGCGCGGGCGGTGCGCCCGGCCCGGTGCAGATAGGCCTTCGGCTCCGGCGGCGGATCGACGTGCACGACGAGGGAGATCCCGTCGACGTGGATGCCGCGCGCCGCGACATCGGTGGTGACCAGCACCGGCACCGAGCCGTCGGCGAACGCGGCGAGGGTGCGCGTGCGGTTGTTCTGCGCTTTGCCCCCGTGCAGCGCGCCCGCGGCGACGCCCGCCCCGCGCAACTGCTTGGCGAGCCGATCGGCGCCGTGCTTGGTGCGGACGAACATGATGGTCAGCCCCTCGCGGGCGGCGATCTCGGTGGCGACCGCCCGTTTGGCCACTTTGTCACCGACGTACAGCAGGTGATGCGACATCGTGGTGACCGACGCCGACGGCGGCGCGGTGGAATGCGTGACGGGGGCGCGCAGGTAGCGCTTGACCAGTTTGTCGACCTCGCCGTCGAGCGTGGCCGAGAACAGCAGGCGCTGTCCATCGCGGGGGGTGCGGTCCAGCAACTTGGTCACCTGCGGCAGGAAGCCCATGTCGGCCATGTGGTCGGCCTCGTCCAGGGCGGTGATCAGCACGTCGGACAGATCGGCGGACTTCTGTGCGAGAAGGTCGGCGAGCCGTCCCGGCGTGGCGATGAGCAGGTCGACGCCGCGGGCGAGCCGGTCGGCCTGGCGTTTGATCGGGGCGCCGCCGACCACCGAGGCGACCCGCAAGCCGAGCGCGAGCGCCGGTTCGTCGAGCGCCCGCTCGATTTGTGCGGCCAGTTCGCGGGTCGGCACCAGAACGAGTCCGCGTGGGCGGCCGGGCTTGGCCGAAGCGCCCGTCAGGCGGGTGAGCATGGGGAGGCCGAAGGCGAGCGTCTTCCCGGAACCGGTTGGTCCGCGGCCGAGCACGTCCTTACCGGCCAAGACGTCCGGCGCCGTGGCGGCCTGAATCGGGAACGGCGTCTCGATGCCGTCGCGTCGCAGTGCTTGCACGAGCACGGCGGGCAGGCCCAGATCCGCGAAGGTCGCGGTGGGCGCCGCGGCGACGGTGGTCGAGGGGGTCACGAGGAAGATGTGCCTTTCGTCGCACGGCGCGTTCCAGCGGAACGCGCTGTTCGGTGGGGTGGAGGGCGGTGCACGATGCGGTTCACCGCGCTGCGGCGCGGGCGATGACGCGCGCCTGGTGGAGCAAGAGGGTGCGGCCGACCGGAGGCGGACCGAATTCCCAGGATACGTGCCGGGGGGCTCAGCCGTGGAACAGCCGGCTCAGTTCCACGAGCCAGGGTACGGCCACGGCCTGTGTCGGCACCACCAGGATGGCGGCGGAGCCGAGATAGGCGGCCGTGGCGATGCGGATGTCACCGATCCGGTCGCTGAGCCGCTGGATGCGGATGAGCGTGGTCGGGCCGCCCGCGGCGAGCGCGCCTTGCGGCGCGGTGGATTTCGCACACGCCACGAGGGCGCGGGCCAGGGGCTTGGGCCCGGTGACCTTGACCGCCGAGTCGTCCGCGAGCAACTCGATGAGCAGTTTGACCGAGCCGAGCGCGGCTTTGCTGCGCACCACTCGGGGGAACGCCTCGTGCACCGCCGTGAACGCCTCCAGCACCAGATCGTGCCTGGCCCGCAGGTGCGAACGTTCGTGGCTGACGATGGCGGTGATCTCGGCGTCCGCCAGACTGGTCAGGGTGCCTTCGCTGAGCACCACGCGCTGGCGCAGGCCGGGCAGGCAGTAGGCGATCGGCTCGGTCGCGGCCAGCACCCGGATGTCGGCCGCGCGCCGGTGCGGACCGCTCTGGTCCAGCAGATCGACGAGCATGCGGTGGCGCGCCCGCCGCCTGCGGGTATGCACGCCGACCCGGATGATCGCGTAGATCAGCCGGGCGCCGACGAGCAGCGTGAGTGCGAAGACGAAGACGTAGGCCAGCCACAGCGGCAGGCCGAGCGCGTCGATCTCCCTGGTCGGGGCGGTGGTCGGGCGGCCGTCGGGGCCGGGCACGAGCAACTCGGCGGCGATGGCCAGTCCGGAGCCGAACGCGCTGAGCACGGCGGCGAGCGCGATGGCCTGCCAGAGCACCAGCGCTGCTCGGGGCGTCCGGTAGGTCCAGGTCGCCCGGCTGAGCAAGGCCGGGGCAGGCCCCGCGAGAAGCAATGCGAGTCCGGCGAAGACCGGCGCGGTTGCGTTCATCGACTCAGCTCACTGCGTTGTGGGGCCAGGGCGCCCGAGGAGTCTACTGCGGCGGCGGCGCCGAGTCCTCGTCCTCGGTAGCTTCGAGCTTAGCGAGTGCTTCGCGCAGGGCGGCAGCCTCGTCCTTGCCGACCTGCTCCACGAAGTGGACCAGCGCGGCGGCGCGGCTGCCCGCCGCGTCGGCCTGTTGCAGCGCGTCGACCATCAGACTGGCGACGAGTTCGTCGCGGGTGTGCACGGGCGCGTACCGGTGCGCGCGGTCGTCGCGTCGCTGCACCACCAGGTTCTTCTTAGCGAGGCGTTGCAGCACGGTCATCACCGTGGTGTACGCGAGCTCGCGGCGTGCGGCGAGAGCCTCGTGCACCTGCCGGACCGTTTGTGGTTCGTCGGCCGACCACAACTGGTCCATGACCGCTTTCTCGAGTTCACCAAGACCTGCCATTCCCTAATTTTAGGGACTCAACGACGAAGATGCGTACTACAGGGTGTCGTAACCATGAAGTAGCTGGTGTGTCATTTCTCATAGGGCGCGGATCCGGGCTCCCCGGCAGCGGGTCCACCCGTTTTTCCGCGTACGTGCCTGGCGCCGATCGGCACGATCATCGGCCGTCCCGATACGGGATCCTCGAGCACCGTGGCATCCAGGTCGAACACCTCGCGCAGCAACTCCACCGACACGACTTCGCTCGGCGCGCCCGTGGCCACGACACGCCCGGCGTGCATGACGACCAGCTGGTCGCTGTAGCGAATCGCCAGATTGAGATCGTGCAGCACCATTACGACGGTGCGCCCGAGATCGGCGTGCAACCGGTCCACCAGGTCCAGCACCTCGATGGAATGTGCCAGGTCGAGATACGTGGTCGGCTCGTCGAGCAGAAGGATGTCGGTGCCCTGGGCCAGCGCCATCGAAATCCAGGCGCGTTGCCGCTGCCCGCCGGACAGCTCGTCGAGCGGGCAGTCGGCGAGGTCGGCGATCCCGGTCTGTTCCAGCGCGGTCGTCACCTCGGTCTCGTCCGTGCCCGACCACTGCCGGAACCAGGACTGGTGGGGATGGCGTCCGCGCGCGACCAGATCGGCGACGGTGAGTCCTTCCGGAGCCACCGGCGACTGCGGCAGCATGCCGATGATGCGGGCGACATCCTTGGTCTTCATCGTCGAGATCGCCTTGCCGTCCAACAGGACTCGGCCGTCCCGCGGGCGAAGCAACCGGCCGAGTGAACGCAGCAGGGTGGACTTTCCGCAACCGTTCGGTCCGATGACCGTTGTCACCACTCCAGGGGTGATGGTCGAACTCAGCCCGTCGACCACCACCCGGTCGCCGTAGCCGAGCGTGACGTTCTCGGCGCTGAGCCGGTGCCCCGGAGTGCTCGCTCGCCCCGCGGCTTCGGGGGTGGTGGTGATGTCCGCGATCGTCATGACAGCGTCGCCTTCCGGTTCATACGCACGAGCAGGTACAGCAGGAACGGTCCGCCGAACGCCGCGGTCACGACACCGAGGGGCAGGTCGACCGGGAAGACCGTGCGGGACGCGACGTCCGCGCCGACCACCAGGACGGCCCCGGTGACCGCGGACCCGACGAGTGGTTCGCCCGGCGTGCGCAAGAGGCGCCGGGCGACCTGCGGCGCGGCGAGGGCGACGAAACCCACCGGCCCGACGGCGGCGGTGGCCACCGAGGCGGACACTACGGCCGCCCCGATCAGGATGGCCTGCTGGGTCTGGATGCGCACGCCGAGCGCGCGCGTGGTGTCGGAGCCGAGGCGCAGCGCGGCGAGGGTGCGGGCGGAGGCGAGCGCGACGAGCGCGGCCACCCCCGCGGCGATCGTCGCGGGCATCAGGTGCGCGGCGTCGGCCGCGTTGAGCGACCCGGTCAGCCACAGCTGCACGCGCTGGGCGTCCACCAGGCTGGCGCGGGTGAGCAGCCAGCTGATGCCCGCCGTCAACAGGGCGTTGACGCCCACGCCGATCAGCACCAGCCGCAGGCCGGTGGCGCCGTACGCGCCGGTGGCAGTGCGCCCCCAGGCGAGCACATAGATGGCGACGGCGGTGAGCAGGCCGCCTGCCAGCGCCGCCATCGGCGCGCCGACCGAGGCGGCCAGTCCGGTGCTCGCGCCGCCGGTGCCGACCAGCACGGCGACCGCGCCCAGGCTCGCTCCCGAGGTGATGCCGAGCATGTCCGGCGCGGCCAGCGGGTTGTGCAGGATGGATTGGGTGATCGCGCCCGAGAGTCCGAGCGCGAGACCGACCACGAGCGCGGTCAGCGCGCGCGGCAGGCGGGATTCCAGCACGATGAACCGCTGCGCCTTGGTGCCGCCGCCGGTCAGCACGTCCAGCACGCGCCCGAGCGGCAGATGCGACTCGCCCACCGCGATGTCCAGGCAGAACAGTCCGAGCGCCAGCGCTACCAGGAGCGCGACGATCACCACCATCCTCGGTCGCAGCACCGCCGACACCGGCCCTACCCGCAGCGCGGGTCGCCCGGTCGTGGTTCGCAGCGAGATCGTCACAGGTTCACCAGCTTTCGCCGACGCACGAACGCCAGGAAGAACGGCACGCCGAGCACGGCCAGCATCGCCCCGACCTCCAACTCGCCGGGCCGGGCCACCACCCGGCCGGCGATGTCGGCGATGAGCAGCAGTAATGCGCCGAAGAGTCCGGAATAGGGGATCAGCCAGCGATGGTCCGGTCCGGTGATCGTCCGCGCGAGATGCGGGACCACCAAGCCGAGGAAGGCGATCGGCCCGACCGCCGCCGTGGCCGCGCCCGCCAGGAGCACGACCGCCGCCAGCCCGAGCGCGCGGCTGCGGCCGACGTGCACGCCGAGCCCGCGCGCGACGTCGTCGCCCAGGCCCAGCAGATTCAGTCCGGGCGCCGCCAGGACCGCCAGCAGCATGCCGGCCGCCAGGAACGGCAGCACCTGCCAGAACACCGCGCCGTCCCGGCCCGCGACCGTGCCGATCACCCAGAAGCGATAGGTGTCCAGCGCCGCGGCGTCGAACAATACGACGGCGTTCGTCATCGCCTGCAGGAACGCGGTGATCGCCGCGCCCGCGAGCACCAGGCTCAGCGGGCCGGCCTTCCCGCCGCCCACGGACGAGGTCGCGAACACCACCACCCCGGCGACCAGCGCTCCGGCGAGCGCGAACCAGATGTATTGCTCCGGCGCGCTGAAGGCGAACAGGTACACGCTCAGTGCCGCGAGGAACGCCGCGCCCGCGTTGAGTCCGAGCAACCCGGCGTCGGCGAGTGGATTGCGGGTGTAGCCCTGGATGAGCGCGCCCGCGATGCCCAGAGCCGACCCGCAGACCAGCGCCAGCGCCGTACGCGGAAGTCGCAGGCCGCGCACGATCTGTTCCTCCGTCGAACCGGCGGCGCAGGTGAAGGGCCCGCCGGGGCAGGTGAGCGCATGGTGCACGGCGTCGTACACGGTGCCGGGCCCGAGCGATCGAGCGCCCACCGCGACACCGGCGAGCACGGCGAGCGTCAGCAGGGCGGTCGAGATGAGCAGTCCGGAAAGACGTCGCCGCCTCACGGTGGAAAGAAAGATCACGGCGACGAGCTGCTCCTGAAATCAGCGAGACGGTTGCTAGGTCTGGTAAGCCTAACCTATCTTTCGCTACAGACGGGCATGGCCGAGTGTCCGCCGCGCCGCGCGACGGAGCCGATCCCCGAGGAGGTTCGATGACCGAGCTCATCACCACGCCACATCGCTCGCCGACGGCGTTCGGACGCGCCTGTGCCCGCCTTCGCGCGCTGCAACCGGAACATCCGCGGGTCTACGCCGTGGCGTCGATGGCGGAGCAGGGCAAGCGGCGCTGGTGGCAGTTGGCCGACGGGGTGCGCGAGGGGCGCGTCGAACTCATGTACCGGCGGCACGCCGCGGAGATGATCAGCGCCGATATCGCGGCGGAAGTCGTTGCCACCGCGCTGATCCACGCGATCGTGGGACGCGTGGTCGCGTTGCTCGTCGCGGAGGGACGGGCCTGGGATCCCGGCTTGGAGAACCTCTGGATCCATACCGACAACGACGGCGGAATCGACTGGGCGGGCTTGTCGGACACGACCATTCGCGTGGTCGACGGGGATCCGCTGATCGGTGGGCGGGGTGTGGTCGCCTTGCCGTGTCCGGAGGCGATGTACGTGTGGCTCGCGCATCGCTGCGAATCGGCGCTGACGGTCGTCCAGCAGAGCATGGCCCGCTGCTCCGGTCTGAGCGCCCGGCGGTTCTGGTCCCTGGTCGGCGAATCCGTCGCGGGGGCTTCCACTTACGTGCCCGACCTCGCGCGAACCGATTCGGCGACCGGTGCTCGGCGCGGCCAGGCCTTGTTGGCGGCGATGGCCGAGCGTGGACTCCCGGTGCGACGCTCGGGATCTTGCTTAGTTAGGTAAGCCTGACCTATACTGATTTCGGCGTACGGATCGCGCGTGAGTCCCGAGGGCTGCGGTGACCCCCGATCCCGTGCCGCGGCGGGCTCCACCTCCGGTGGGGTCCGCCGCTCTGTCTTCTCGGGACTTCCTGACCTGTAAGAGCGGCCATCAGCAGTCGCCCGTCGATCTGCCCCGTCACGCTCGGCTCGAGCCGCACGAGCACACCACCGTCGACTACCACTCGGTGCGCACGGTGACGCTGCGGAACAACGGGCACACCGTGCAGGCGAACCATCCGGCAGGAAACGGAAATCGCCTCGTGGTGGACGGCGTGCCGTTCGAGCTCGTGCCATTCCATTTCCATCTGCCGAGCGAGCACACCGTGGACGGCGTGGGTACCACGATGGAAGCGCACTTCGTGCACAAGAGCGCGACCGGCGAGGTGGCGGTGCTCGGTGTGCTGCTGCAGGCCGGGCCGGGGCCATCGGGCTTCGCGCCGATCCTCTCGGTCGCGCCGCGGGCGGTGGACGCCGAGACGGTCGTGCCGGGCCCGATCGACTTGCGCTCGATGCTGCCGGGTGTCATCGACCAGTACCGCTATCAGGGTTCACTCACCACGCCGCCGTGCAGCGAGGGCGTCTCATGGGCGGTGCTCGGCAGTCCGGTCGCGGTGGCCCCCGCCGACGCCGACCGGTACCGGACGTTGTTCACGCACAGCGACCGGCCGACCCAGCCGCTGAACGGCCGGTCGGTCACGCTGGCAGGCGGATGAGGCAGCGCCGGTCGGGCGGTGAGGGCTGTGCGACAGTGAATACATGACACAGCAGGAAACGCAGCGGTTCGGCTCGCTGGCGGACGTCACGCCCGAGCAGATGAACGCCTACAGCGAAGGCACCTTCGCCGACCTGATCGGCCTGCGCTACACCGAGCTGAGCCCCGACCGCGTGCGCGGCGAGTGGGTCGTCAAGCCGCACCTCTACCAGCCCGCGGGCATCCAGAACGGCGGTGTGTACTGCACCGTCATCGAGACGCTCGCCAGCATCGCCGGCGGCATCTGGCTCGGCGACCAGGGCACGGTGGTCGGCGTGAACAACAACACCGATTTCCTGCGCGCGGTGCGCGAGGGCACGCTGTCGGGCGAGGCGACGCCGCTGCACCGGGGCAGACTGCAGCAGCTGTGGCAGGTTGTCATCACCGACGAGCAGAACCGCACCGTGGCCCGCGGCCAGGTGCGGTTGCAGAATCTGCCGCATCGTTCCTGACGGTCGCCCGGCGAGGGCGGAACGGGCGTGCCAGAATGGCCGTCACCCGCCTCTGTGAACCGGTGAGGAGCCCGGATGCGACTGTCACCGCACGAGCAGGAGCGCCTGCTGCTCAGCTACGCCGCCGAGCTGGCCCGGCGCAGGCGGGCGCGCGGACTCAAGCTGAACCATCCCGAGGCGGTCGCGCTGATCACCGATCACGTGCTGGAAGGCGCACGGGACGGCCGTACCGTCGCCGAACTGATGTCCTCGGGACGGACGGTCCTCGCCCGCGACGACGTGATGGAAGGCGTGCCGGAGATGATTCCGGATGTCCAGGTCGAGGCGACCTTCCCGGACGGCACCAAGCTGGTCACCGTGCACCATCCGATCGGCTAGGCGGGCGGTATGCGGAATCCGGACGCCGCCCAGGCGAATCGAGGCCCGGCGTGATACCGGGCGAGTACTTCTGCGCCGAGGGCATCATCGAGCTGAATTCCGGCGCGGCGCGCCTCGAACTGGACGTGCTGAACACCGGTGACCGGCCGGTGCAGGTCGGCAGCCATGTGCACTTCCCGCAGGCGAACACGGCGCTGCGGTTCGACCGGGCGGCCGCGCACGGACACCGCCTCGACATTCCGGCCGGGACCGCGGTGCGCTTCGAACCCGGTCTCGGGCAACGCGTGCGGCTCGTGCCGCTGGGCGGCGCCCGCGAGGTCCACGGGATCAGCCGCACCCCACCGGGGCGGCTCGATGACTAGTGCGTGGCCCCGGCCGATCCCCCGGGAGGCCCGGGGCAGGAGGACGCGATGAGTGAGCTGAGCCGGGCGCGGTACGCCGAACTGTTCGGGCCGACGACGGGCGACCGGATTCGATTGGCGGACACCGATCTGCTGATCGAGATCACCGAGGACCGCAGCGGGGGACCGGGGCGCGCCGGCGACGAGGCCGTGTTCGGCGGTGGCAAGGTGCTGCGCGAATCGATGGGCCAGTCCAGGGCGACGCGCGCCGAAGGCACTCCCGACACCGTGATCACGGGCGTGGTGATCATCGACCACTGGGGAATCGTCAAGGCGGACGTCGGTATTCGCGACGGACGGATCAGTGCGATCGGCAAGGCGGGCAATCCCGACACCATGACCGGGGTGCACCCCGATCTCGTCGTCGGCCCGTCCACCGAGATCATCGCGGGCAACGGCCGCATCCTCACCGCGGGCGCGATCGACTGCCACGTGCACTTCATCTGTCCGCAGCTCCTGGAAGAGGCGCTCGGCGGCGGCATCACCACCCTCATCGGCGGGGGCACCGGTCCGGCCGAGGGCAGCAAGGCGACCACCGTGACGCCCGGCGCGTGGCATCTGGCGCGGATGCTCGAGGCCACCGACGGTTGGCCGGTGAACATCGTGCTGCTCGGCAAGGGCAACACCGTCAGCGCGGAGGCCATGTGGGAGCAATTGCGGGCCGGCGCAGCGGGATTCAAGTTGCACGAGGATTGGGGCTCCACACCGGCCGCGATCGATGCCTGCCTCACCGTGGCCGACGCGGCCGGGGTCCAGGTCGCGCTGCACTCGGACATCTTGAACGAGGCCGGTTTCGTCGAGAACACTCTCGCGGCGATCGGCGGGCGCGGCATCCACGCCTACCACACCGAGGGCGCGGGCGGCGGGCACGCGCCCGACATCATCACCGTCGCCGCCCATCACAACGTGCTGCCCAGCTCGACCAACCCGACTCGTCCGCACACGGTCAACACCCTCGACGAGCACCTGGACATGCTCATGGTGTGCCACCATCTGAGCGCGTCGATCCCCGAGGACCTGGCCTTCGCCGAGAGCCGCATCCGCCCGTCCACCATCGCGGCCGAGGACCTGCTGCACGATCTGGGCGCCATCTCGATGATCGGCAGCGACTCGCAGGCCATGGGCCGCATCGGCGAGGTCGTGCTGCGCACCTGGCAGACCGCGCACGTGATGAAGCGCCGCCGCGGCGCCCTGCCGGGCGATGGGGCCGCCGACAACGCACGGGTGCGGCGTTACGTCGCGAAATACACCATCTGCCCGGCCATCGCGCACGGCCTGGACCACGAGATCGGTTCGGTCGAAGTGGGCAAGCTCGCCGATCTGGTGCTGTGGGAGCCCGCGTTCTTCGGCGTCCGCCCGCACGCCGTGCTCAAGGGCGGCGCGATCGCCTGGGCCGCGATGGGCGACGCCAACGCCTCCATCCCGACACCGCAGCCGGTGCTGCCGCGCCCGATGTTCGGCGCCGCCCCGGCGACCGCCGCCGCCACCTCACTGCATTTCGTCTCCGAGCAGGCGATCGAGGACGGCCTCGCCGACCGGCTGCGGGTGCAGCGCAGACTGGTGCCGGTCGGCAACGTGCGCGGCGTGACGAAGACGGATCTGCCGCACAACGGCGCCATGCCGCGCATCGAGGTCGAACCGGATACCTTCACCGTCCGCATCGACGGCGAGGTCTGGCGCGAACAACCGGCAGCCGAACTACCCATGGCGCAGCGCTATTTCCTGTTCTGAGCGCCGGCGAGCTCGACCCCGCTTCCGCCGCGAGAGACAGCGCCGGAGGATTCCGGTGCGGGGACGAAGCTCGAGAAGGTCGGCGGCCCTACAGGACGGTGCCCACCCGCGCGCTGCCGGGCGGGCCGCGTCCCCGATCAGCGGCCAGGCGGACCTGCCGGATCCGACACCGGGACTATCCGGTTCGCGCCGGGCTCGACGAACTCTTCGATCAACACGGGCGCCGCGCTGCTCGGCCCAGCGAGCGGTGTCCCGGGCCCGGGCGGAATCGCCCGCGGTCGGCGGGCATCGCCTACCTGTTGCCCCGCGCGGTCGGCGAGACGCCGGAACCGCTCGGGTGCCCCGAGTTGCCGGCCGCGATGCGATCACGGCTGAACCGACTGGACGACCAGATGGCCAGGCTCGATCCCGCACAGCGCTCGCCGACTACATCGAGGCGGCCGCGCGGACGAGCACCGACGACTATCCTGCCTTCACCGCCCCATCTCCGCCTGAACCCGCGGATTGCGAAAGAAGTGCCGAGGCCTCGGTCTCGCGCCGCTCGCACCGACGCGACCGGAAGAGGAGCGTATAGTCCGGTAGCCTGCCGGAGCTCGAGGAAGGGAGGGCGGCATGGCTGAACCGGACGAGCGGGGGAGGGCGCGTCGAGTTCTGATCGGCATCGTCGGCGGGGCGACGTTCCTGGCGGCGATGTTCGCGACCTCCGCGGCCGCGCCGCTACCGTCGGGCAGTGGCTCGGCCGGACCCTCGAACGGTGCCACGGTCACCCTGAACGACTACTGCCAGGATCCCGGCGCGGTCGGCCACCTCGCCGACGGCCGCACCGTTTACTGCACGCAGGTGCAGAACACCGACGCATTCGTGTGGTCCTACAGCCGTAACCCGATCCCGCGCGATCCCCACACGCGCGGCTACACCTGTGACAGCGATGCCTGCCACCGGCCCGACGGCACCGCCGTCCCGAACTACGAACGCTGCGGAATCCTCTGCGGCGAGCCGCCCACCAGCGGCGACGTGCAGAGCGGCCGCTACGACTGCTTCCAGACGGGCGCCGAATTCGAGGAGTGCGAACGCCGGACGCGGTGACCCGAGCGCCACAAGGTCGCCGTCCGGGTGGTCCTGCTGGTACTCGAAGGCAGCGCCGATCCGGTGGGCGAGGTCGGGAAGCCGCTTCGATCGGTCGCGGACAACAGCCCGCGTGCACCATGACGACCAGCGTCGGCGGCCTACCGTGAACGGTCCGGATCGAAGAACTCTATGCGAGCCGGTGCTCGTGGACCGTAGTGCTCAATCCGGTGCCGTTGAGATCCAGATACAGCAGGCGCTCGGTGACGGACAGGGTGACAGCGTTGCGCCGTTCGATCGCGGCGACGGCGGAATCGATGAAACCGCGGTCGAAGCTGTACAGCGGGATCTCCCCGGCGCGATGAATGCGTTTGCCGGTGAATTGCGCCAGCACCTTGACCGGGTCGCGATGGGTGTAGACGGCGACGCGTTCGGCCAGCTTGCTGCCCCGGTGCACTCGCTCCGCATCGGGGGCGCCGACTTCGATCCACGCGGTGAGGCGTCCGGTGAGGTCACGGACCAGCACCGCGGGCTCGTCGGTGGACGAGACCCCGCCGTCACTGAAGGCGATGCCCTCCTCGTACTCGAGGCAGTAGGCCAGCACGCGCGTCAGCATGAACTCCGCCGATTCCGACGGGTGACGCGCAACCCGCAACTCCAGCTCCTGGTAGACGCCGCGATCGACGTCGGCCAAGTGGACGGCGAAGTTGTGCAGTGTCGCGCTGAGTGCCATAGGTGCAGCAGCTTAACGCTGGGCTACCACATGCGTCCGCGCAGGGACGGCGGCGGACGTGCAGTCCGGCTGCCGACAGGCGTAGTGCGATGTGCGGACGACACGGCGAATGCGGTTGTCGGCTCCTAGGATTCGGTGGTGACACTTACTCGTGACGACTTGATCGGCTATGTCGAGCGCGACCTGGACGCCGATCTGGCGAGATGGTTCGCCGATCGGCCGCCGGTCGACGTGCCGGAGGAAACCCGGCCCGTGGCGCCCTTTCTCGACCGGTTGGCGCCCGCGTCCGCGGCGGCCCTGGCGGCGTTCGATCGCCGGGTGCGGTCCGGGCGGATGCCGCAGTTCCTCGACATCCATTCCTGGTCCTACGGTTTCGATTTCGCCGGCAACGATTGCGGACTGGTGGATTCCGACTACGAGACCCAGTTGACCGACCACGACGTGTACTCGATCGGCGCGGACGGCGGCGGCAACCTGTACCTGGTGCTCACCAACGGACAGGTCGCGATCTGGTTCCACGAGGAAGAAGTCGTCGAGGAAGGCACTCGCTTCGATGATCTCGACGTCTTCCTCTGGTCGGTCGTGCGTTACCACGCGGTGCGGGCCGGGGTGCTGGAGCGCGACGCCGTCGAGGCGGATTTCCTGTCTCTGGGCCAGGACGGCGCGCTGGAGCCGAACCTCGGTTTGTTGCGCTACATGAAGTAAGGCGCGGACGTGGGTCAGTCCTCGCCCGCACGTCGCTGAAACGGCCGAACCCGGAAGGCGTCGCGTAGCCACGGCGATCGGCGGTGGTGGGGGCGGCTGCGGTCGGCCCAGAGCGGATTGGATTCGTCCCGGCGGTAGACGGCGAGCTGACCCGCGATGGCGAAGTGCAGCCGGGTGGCCTTGCCGACGACCTCACCGTCGGTGGCCAGTGCCTCCGGTTTCGGGAGGTGCACGAAGAGTTCGGGCAGCTGGCGCTCGCCGTAGACCTTGCTGTGGCCGATCGCCGCCAGCAGCAGCGCCAGCACGGCACGGCTGCGCGACCAGCGCAGATCGGCGCGCAGCCAGCGCACGTCGAGCAGCCCGGCGTCGAGCCGGTCGCGGAAAGCGGGTACCGCGCCGTGCGGATGGTAGGGACCGTTGCCGACGAACAGGAACCACACCCGCTGCCAGCGCCCGTCCAAGCAGATCTCGATCGGCTCGGCCCGGCGCAGGGTGACCACGAGCGCGGCGGCGAACGCCGGCCATTTGCCCCAGCGTGACTGCCATTGTTCGCGCAACTGCACCAGATCCGGATAGGCGCCGAGGCTGGCCGTGTTGATCAGATGCCTGGTGCGCGAACCGCTCTCGTCCTCGCATTCGACGCTGGCGATGTCGACCGCGACCGCCTCGCCCTCGCCGGTCGCATCGATCACTTCGCGCAGGTCATAGACGCCGAGGTCGCGGGCGAAGTGGTTGAGCGTGCCGGTGGGGATGACGACCAGCGGCAGTTCGTGGCGCAACGCGACCGCGGCCACGGCCGCCACCGTGCCGTCGCCACCGGCGACACCGACCGCCAGCACCGGTTCGCCGTGGTCGGCGATAGCCTGCTCGAGCTGGTCGGCGCAGTCGACATCGGGCTGCGTGCGCAGCACGGTGGCGGCGGGCAGGGCCTCGACGACGTCGTCGGTGGGATCGTAATTCGGATCGCCGGAGATCGGATTGACCATGACGACCAGGCCTTTCCCCTCCACCAGCGTCGGCACCTCGGGGACCGTGCCTGCCTTCGCCTCATCGGATTCGCGCACCGGCCACCAGCGTCGCGTGGCCAAGGCGACACCGGAACCGACGGCCGCGCCGATGACCACATCGGAACTCCAGTGCACACCGGTGTGCACCCGCGAGTAGGCGACGGTGGCGGCCAGCGGGGCGACAACCAGTGCGGTGCGCGGACTTTCCATGGCCACGGCCGTGGCGAACGCGGCGGCGCAGGCGCTGTGTCCCGAGGGGAACGACGACGACCTCGGAGCAGGGGTGAGCCGCCGGTGCACCGGCAGCAACTCGGCGGCGGGCCTGCGTCGTGCGATGAGCGACTTGAGGCCGACATTGACGACGAGGCTGGCTCCGGCGACGGAGACGACACCGCGCAGCGCGGCCCGGCGCGGCGCGCCTTGGCGGGTGGCGAGCAGTGTGGCGAGAGCCAGCCACAAGCCGCTGAAATCGGCGCTGTTGGTGAGTCGCAACAGGCCGTGGTCGGCCACCGAGGCCGGCAGTTCGGCGACCGCGCCGCCGATCGCCCGATCGATTCGTCCGATGCCGTGGAACTTCCGGCGCACCCAGCTACTCACTCGTCCGAGATTACCGATCGCGAACATTACGAAACGTGCCATCCCATGCCATTCCGGCGCCTGCCGTGACGTGGCTGTCCGGGAGCGGTGCCGCGGGATACGGGCAGGGCCCCGGCATTTCGGGGGTAACGCCGTCCTCGTAGCGCCGACATCCCATTGTCGGGAATTCGAAAGGGAGGCGAATGAGGAGGATCATCGGCGCAACAGTGACGGCCATCGCGGCGTGCCTGGCTGTCGGGGGTTGCCAGGGCGGATCGAGCGCGCCTTCCGGACGGGGAGAACCCGCTCGGGCTACCGTCGAAGTCACGCGCACGACGCCCGCGCAGGACGGCGCGACCACGCGGGTTCCCACCGCGAATGTTCCTGCTACCAGCGGAAACGGGCGATGCGTCGATCCGGATTCGAGCGTGGTCGCCCACGCGATGGCTTCGCTCGGGCCCGCGCCGGGCGGCGCGTCGTACGTTGTCGACAGCGCCACCGCCGCGCCGGACGGGGCTTGCCCCGACCTGCTGTGGGTGTTGGCCGCGACACCCGGTGGGACGGCGAGTTCCCCCTGGCATGTGCTGTTCTTCGGTCACGACGGTTATCTCGGCACCGCTACGGCGAAAGCGACGTCTTACACGCAGGTGGTCGGTTCGAGCGCACGCGCTGTGCAGGTGCAGTACCGCTGGCTGGAGGGCCGCGACGCCAATTGCTGCCCCTCGGGCGGGCCGGTCGTGATCACTTTCACACTCGGCGGCGACGGCCGCACGGTGACTCCGAGTCCGGCCATCCCGGATCAGGTCGGCAACCCGGCCGGGTGACCTCGGCGGCTGCCCGGTCGCGAAAGTCGTTCTGCCGCAGTCTTAGTCGTGCAGAGCAATACATACCAACCATGCCTACCCGATCGGGCTGGAAGACGAAATCGGCTGCGTGAACGGCTGGGCACCGGCGCGCAACGGGACCCACGGCGGCATTCGCGGACGCGCCCAGATCCGGTTCGAGCGCCTCGGCGCGGGTTGGCAGGTCGTGCCCGGCGCTATCGGATGGCCGTGGGAATGAGGTGGCGGCGGGCGTCGTCGTCGGTGTCGAGCGCGAAGTAGCTGTCCGGGATGAGCAGCAGGGTGAGCGACAGGCGGGCGGCGATCTCGGCGGCGGCCACGGCGGTGGTGATGCCGACGCCGATCGACGGCGGCCGGTCGGCGACGGAGGATGCCGGCTTCGACCGCTACTGCGGCGCATTCTGTCAATGCGCAACCAATGGTTGCGTCCTGGTGATCGGTGAGCTAGCGTCATACGCAACCGAATGTTGCACATCAGGAAAGGGCGGCGAGTATGGAGTACGGCAGCATCGAACGGGAGATCTACGTCGAGGCCTCGCCGGAGGTGGTGTTCGAGGTCGTCAGCAGCCCGGAGCACATCTCGGAATGGTGGAGCGACGACGCCGAGTTCGACGTGACTCCCGGTGCGGTCGGTGAACTCGTCTGGGGTGACCGGGCGCAGGTCGCTCCGATCACCGTGGTGCGTGCCGAGCGGCCTCGGGTGTTCTCGTTCCGCTGGTGCTACCCCGACGGCGAGGTCGGCGACTCCGCGGGCTCGCTGCTGGTCACCTTCGAACTCGTCGCCTCGGGCGCGGGGACCCGGATCCGGCTCACCGAGACCGGTTTCCGGGAGACGGGCTGGGAGGCCGCGAAGCTGGCCGAGCAGTACCACGAGCACACCGTGGGATGGGACACCTACGTTCCCCGGCTGGGGGAATACATCGCCCGGCTGGTGTCGACCCGGTGACCGCGGCAGTCGACGACGACCTGTGGTCCGCCATCGGGGATCCGACCCGTCGGCGGATGCTCGACCTGCTCCTCGTGGACGGCGGGGGCACCGCCACCAGTCTCAGCGAGCAGTTGCCCGTGACGCGACAGGCGGTCGCGAAACATCTCGGCGTGCTCGACCGCGTCGGCCTGGTGCATGCCACGCCCGCCGGGCGGGAGCGGCGGTACCGCGTCGACGAGGCGCAACTCGCCCGAGCGGTCGCCCAGCTGTCCTCGGTGGGGGCTGCGTGGGACGCCAGGCTCCGCCGTATCAAGCGGATCGCCGAGGCGATCCAGCGCGGTCGAGACCAACAGTGAAATCGAACCGAAAGCAATCGAAGAAGGGAAGCGACAATGGTGGACATCCTGCACAGAGTCGGCATCGAAGCGCCGGTGGACGAGGTCTACGCCGCCCTGACCACCACCGAGGGGCTGGCCGGCTGGTGGGCGAGTGACACCCGCGGCACGAGCGACGAACTCGGCGGACTGATCGAGTTCCGGTTCGGCGCGGGCGGATTCGACATGCGAGTGCGCGCGCTCGAGCCGGGCAAGCGCGTGCTGTGGGAGGTGGTCGGCGGACCCGATGAGTGGATCGGCACCGAAGTGGACTGGACTCTCGATCAGGCGGGCGACTACACCGTCGTGCTCTTCGCGCACCGAGGCTGGAAGGAGCCGGTGGAGTTCATGCACCACTGCAGTACGAAGTGGGCGGTCTTCCTGCTGAGCTTGAAGTCGCTGGTCGAGACCGGGAAAGGCGCGCCGGACCCGCACGACGTCAAGATCGACGACTGGAACTGATCCGGCGCACGGGAGTCCGCGGCGGCACCGGCCGCGCGACGGCATCGTCGCCAGGGGTGACGATGCCGTCGCGCATGGCAGGTCGGCGCGACGTGCGGATCACGCGCCCACGTAGGCCGCGAGATGCTCGCCGGTGAGGGTGGAGCGTGCGGCGACGAGGTCGGCGGGAGTGCCCTCGAAGACGACCCGGCCGCCGTCGTGACCCGCGCCGGGGCCCAGGTCGATGATCCAGTCGGCATGCGCCATCACCGCTTGGTGATGTTCGATGACGATCACCGACTTGCCGGAGTCGACGAGCCGGTCCAGCAGGCCGAGCAGCTGCTCGACGTCGGCGAGATGCAGGCCGGTGGTCGGCTCGTCGAGGATATACACGCCGCCCTTGTCGGCCATGTGCGTGGCCAGCTTGAGCCGCTGCCGCTCACCACCGGACAGCGTGGTGAGCGGCTGGCCCAGGCTGAGATAGCCCAGTCCGACATCGGCGAGCCGGCCCAGGACGGCGTGCGCGGCCGGCGTGTGCGCCTCACCGTCGCCGAAGAACTCCTGCGCCTCGAGCACCGACATCGCGAGCACCTCGCTGATGTCGCGTCCGCCCAGGTGATATTCCAGCACGGATGCCTGGTACCGCTTGCCCTCGCACTCCTCGCAGGTGGTGGCGACGCCGGCCATCATCCCCAGGTCGGTGTAGACGACGCCCGCGCCGTTGCAGGTGGGGCATGCGCCATCCGAATTGGCGCTGAACAGGGCGGGCTTGACGCCGTTCGCCTTCGCGAACGCCTTGCGGATGGGTTCGAGCAGGCCGGTGTAGGTCGCCGGGTTGCTGCGCCGCGAGCCACGGATGGGCGCCTGGTCCACCGACACCACACCCTCGCTCGCGGGAACAGATCCGTGCAGCAGCGAACTCTTGCCGGATCCGGCCACACCGGTGACGGCGACGAGCACTCCCAGGGGAATGTCGACGTCGACGTCGCGCAGGTTGTTCGCGTTCGCGCCGCGGATCGCCAACTTGCCTCGTGCCTGGCGCACCGTCTCCTTGAGCGCGGCCCGGTCGTCGAAATGGCGGCCGGTGACGGTACCGCCGGCCCGCAACCCTTCGACGCTGCCCTCGAAGCAGACGGTGCCGCCCGCCGCACCGGCTCCGGGGCCGAGGTCGACGACGTGGTCGGCGATCACGATCGCCTCCGGCTTGTGCTCCACGACGAGCACTGTGTTGCCCTTGTCCCGCAGCCGCAGCAGCAGGCCGTTCATCCGCTGGATGTCATGCGGGTGCAGGCCGATGGTCGGTTCGTCGAAAACGTAGGTGACGTCGGTGAGCGAGGAGCCGAGATGACGGATCATCTTCGTGCGCTGCGCCTCGCCACCCGACAGCGTGCCCGACGGCCGGTCGAGCGACAGGTAGCCCAGGCCGATCTCCACGAACGAGTCGAGCGTGTGCCGCAGCGCGGCCAGCAGCGGCGCGACCGACGGCTCGTCGAGACCGGACACCCATTCGGCCAGGTCGCTGATCTGCATCGCGCACGCGTCGGCGATGCTGATGCCCGCGATCTTCGAGGAGCGGGCCGCCTCGGTGAGCCGGGTGCCGTCGCACTCGGGACAGGTGGTGAAAGTGACCGCCCGGTCGACGAACGCGCGGATGTGCGGCTGCATCGCCTCCCGGTCCTTGGCCAGGAACGACTTCTGGATCTTGGGAATCAGCCCCTCGTAGGTGAGGTTGACGCCCTCGACCTTCACTTTGGTGGGCTCTTTGTAGAGGAAGTCTTGCATCTCCTTCTTGGTGAACTTGCGGATCGGCTTGTTCGGGTCGAGAAAACCCGACTCCGCGTAGACCCGCACCGTCCAGAAGCTGTCGGACTTCCAGCCGGGAATGGTGAACGCGCCCTCGGCGAGCGACTTGGAGTCGTCGTAGAGCTGGGTCAGGTCGATATCGGAGACCGAGCCCCTGCCCTCGCAGCGCGGGCACATGCCGCCGGTGACGCTGAAGCTGCGGCGCTCTTTGACGGTCCTTCCGGCGCGCTCGGTGGTGACCGCACCCGCGCCGCTGATCGAGGCGACGTTGAAGGAGTACGCCTGCGGGGAGCCGACGTGCGGCTTCCCGAGCCGGCTGAAGAGAATCCGCAGCATGGCATTGGCGTCGGTGGCGGTGCCGACCGTCGAGCGCGGGTCGGAACCCATGCGCTGCTGGTCGACGATGATCGCGGTGGTCAGGCCCTCGAGCACGTCGACATCGGGCCGGGCGAGCGTCGGCATGAAGCCCTGGACGAAGGCGCTGTAGGTCTCGTTGATCAGCCGCTGCGACTCCGCGGCGATGGTGCTGAACACCAGCGAACTCTTGCCCGAGCCGGAGACGCCGGTGAACACTGTCAGCCGCCGTTTCGGGATCTCGATGCTGACATCCTTCAGATTGTTCTCCCGCGCGCCGTGCACGCGGATCAGATCGTGGCTGTCGGCAGCGGGCAGCGCGGGCGACTGCGTGTCCGTCGTCGTGGCCGTGCTCATCGGGTCTCCATCTGTCGGGCGGTGCCGCGTGGGCGGTCCTGGGTCGGCGTCGCCTGGCTCGATCCAACCAGGTGACCGATATGGCTGACTTGTCTGCGGGCCGCCCGGCGGCCAGCCGCTACTGCCGTGGCCTGCGATGGCTATCGGGCCGGTGCGCGGTCGCGGCTGAGCGCGCCGGGGGTTCAGCGCAGTTGCTGGATGCGGATCAGGTTGCCCGCGGGATCACGGACGGCGCAGTCGCGAACCCCGTACGGCTGCTCGGTGGGTTCCTGGACGATTTCCGCGTCGCCGGTCACCAGGCGCTCGAAGGCGTCGTCCAGGTCCTTGGTTGCCAGCAGTATGCCGCCGTAGGTGCCCTTGGCCATCATCTCGGCGATTGTGCGGCGCTCGTCGTCGGTGATGCCGGGGTCGGCGCCCGGCGGGTGCAGCACGATGGAAGTCCCGGGCTGGCCGACGGGGCCGACGGTGAGCCAGCGCATCCCTTCGTATCCGACGTCGTTGCGGACCTCGAAGCCGAGGAGGTCACGGTAGAAGGCCAGCGCCGCGTCCGGATCGTCGTGCGGCAGGAAGCTCGCGTGAATGGTGATGTCCATAGCAGTCAGGCTAATTGCGGCTCGGTAACCGGCGCTTCTCGATTCCTGATCGGTCTGGTCACCTGTTTCGCCACGCAGGACGGCATCCCCGCCGTCGCGCGCGCCGCCTCGCGCCGGTAGACGCTGGGCGGTATGCCGACCAGTTCGGTGAAGCGCGTGCTGAAAGTGCCCAGCGAGGAGCAGCCGACCTCGAAACAGACCTCGGTGACGCTCAGGTCGCCCCGGCGCAGCAGCGACATCGCACGCTCGATGCGCCGGGTCATCAGATAAGAGTACGGCGACTCGCCGTAGGCGAGCCGGAACTGGCGGCTGAGGTGCCCGGCCGACATGTGCGCGTCGCGCGCGAGCGCCTCCACGTCCAAGGGCTGCGCATACTCCCGATCGATGCGGTCGCGGACCCTGCGTAGCCGCGCGAGGTCGTGCAGGTGCTGCGCCGCGGCGGGTCTACTGGTCACCCACCTGATGGTGCCACATCGCGGTGACAAGCGGCCGATGCCGCCGTCCCGCACCTCTCGCGGGACGCCCGGCGCTACCAGAAGGCGGCCGAGAGCTCGTACTCGGCGAGCGCGGACCGTACCAGCTCGGTGAGCCGCTCGGCGTCGAGCAGGGTCGGTGGGTGAAAACCCATGACGCGCAGCGTGATCGTCTCCGCGGCCTCGATCAGCGCGACATAGAGGGTGCCGCCGCGTTCGGTCACGACGGTCCGCGAGTTCAAGCTCTGATTGACCAAGCCGAGCATCATCGCCGAAGCCGGGCGGCCGTCGATGCGGAGGATCTCCGGGTCGAGCTTGCCGAGGCTGGAACAGACCGTGGAGACGGGGTCGGTGGCGGCTTGCCGCGCCAGGTGGGCGTAGCGCCCGCGCGGCAGCGCCACCGCGACCGGAACCAGCGGCGGGACATCCTGCCCGCTCGCCGCGGCTGCCGTGAGCTTCTCCTTCATCACCGCGCGCAACGAGGCGAGATCGGCCGGTTCGCCCTCGCGGGCGTCCACCTCGAAGGCGATCGAGGTCAGAGCGTTCGCGCGGAGATCATCGGCGGTGCGGGTGCTGACCGGCATCATCATGCGAACCCGGCCCGCCTCGTCGGTACGGCCGAGCTCGGTGGCGATGGCGGCCATCATCGCCACCGCCAAGGTGGTACCGGTGCCGCCCCGCGCCCGTGCCGCCGCATGCCAGGGCTGCGCCGGAACTGTCGCGGTGACCGTCGGCAGGCGGAAGTCCGGTGCGTCGCCGGTGGGCCCGCCGCGCCTTGCGGTGGCCAACCGCAGCGCCAGACCGGCCGCCGAGGGCAACGACCGGGCTCGCCGCGCGGCATCGCGAAGATCGTCGGCGAACAAGCGCATCCGGCCGAATTCGTCGCTCGGATACACCAAGTCGAGCCGCTTTCCCGCGACCGCGTCCGTGACCGCCGCGCAGACCGCGTTGCCATCGGCGAGAGTGTGCGAAACCAGCAGCGACACCACGCTTTCCCCGTTGTCGAGGTGGGCCGCCGCCAGTCGCCATGCGGGCCCGCCGAAGGTGCGCAACTCGGCATGTCCCTGTTCGGCGATCCAGGCCTCCAGGGCATCGGAGGGAATAGGTTCGTCCGCGACCTCGAGCGGGCTGAATTCGATTCGGGTGGTCCAGCGATCCCCGGCGGCGGGGATCATCGCGGGCGCGACCGCCCTGCCCAGCCTGCCGTGGCGCAATGTCTCGTGGAAACGCTCCAGCGCCGCGATATCCACCCGACGGTCGTAACGCCAGACCGTTTGTATCGCCAGGGTTCCCCCCAGCGCGGAGTGCCCCCGTGCACTCACGCAATCGATATCGGTCAGGCGGTAGGTCACGCGAATCTCCCCTCGAGTTCCGGACGCCGGGGCGGGTCCGCGCCGGCGTCGTCGTCGCCGCCACAACTCGGCGCTACGACGATGAGGTTCGTTCGAATGTCCGGCTTCGAGCTGTTCGGCCAACCAAGAGCATCCGGCCTGGCAACGCCGTGGTCAACCCTACTCGCGGGTTCGGTGGTGGCGGCGCGGCGGTGCGGTGCGAACGGTAGCTATTGGTCCGCTGTGCTGCGCCGACGAGAATTCGCTCGCCACCTGCGCGGGAAGCGGGGCGGGTGCCAACCGGTGCGGCGAACCGGCCCGATACCGGCAGCCGGAGTTGGACAGGCGGCCATTTCAGCAACGAGCCGGCGGCGCGGGCGCGGTCAGCGCGCGGCCGGATCGCGCCCGCGGATCAGCGGCAGGTAGACCTCGTCCACGATGTCGACCAGGACGTCGTCGGGCGCGGTCGGCGCGCCGCGCACGACGAATTCGTTGCGGAGCAGGACCAGGGCCACGGTGGCGACGCGCGGATGCAGCGCCTCGGGAGCGGCTTCACCCCGGGCGACGGCACGGCCGAGCAGGGTGAGCCACGGGGCCGCGGCGGCGTCGCCGGACTGATCCGGCAGCTGTGTCAGGAGTTCGGATACGCCGCCGGTGGCCGCCAGGAGTTCGCGCAGGATCGCGCCCGAGGGTGAGCTCCAATGGCGGTTGACGCGCCGCAGCAGTTCCAGCGCGTCTTCGCGCAGGCTGCCGGTGTCCGGCGGTGGTGTCGTCGTGGCCAACCGCCGGTAGGCGGCGATGCCGAGCGCGAGGCGATTCGGCCAGCGGCGGTAGATGGCGTTCTTGTTGGTTCCGGCCCGGGCGGCGACTTTGTCCATGGTCAGCGCGGCGTAACCGGATTCGAGCAGTTCGTCCGCCGCGGCGCCCAGGATCGCCTCTTCGAGAGCGGCCCCACGTCGGCGCGTCTGCCCGGCGCTCGGCTGCCGGACCGCATCTTCCACCTCGGCCCCTTTCCGCGATCGACGCCGATCCTACTTGCCGGGCGTGCTTGCTCGACCACATCTAAAGCTTTAGGGTACTTGAAGTACTCTATTTTACGTTGGAAGGCGGAGTCGATGCGTGCCGAAGGCATCAGTTACGAGACCGGTTTCATCCATGCCGGACGATTCTCCCGCGCTCGGTTCGACCCCGAAACGGCGGCCGGAGAATTGCGCGTCATTCGTGACGATCTGCACTGCAATGCGGTTCGCGTCATCGGAGGTGATCCGGGGCGACTGGAAATCGCGGCTGCCGTAGCCGCCGATCTCGGGCTCGAAATATGGCTCTCGCCGTACCCTCTCGAATCGACCACGGAGGAGATGCTGGCCCTGTTCGCGGATTGTGCCGAGCGGGCCGAGCGGATCCGGCAGCGCGGAGCCGAGGTGGTCTTCGTGACCGGCGCCGAGCTGAGCTTGATGCACCCCGGGTTCCTCCCGGGGGACAGCATCGACGAGCGTGTGCGGCTGCTGACCACCCGGCCGGATGACCTGGGTGAACTCGTCGTCGAGGCGAGCAGGCGCGTGAACGACTTCCTCGGCAAGGCAGTAGCGACCGTTCGCGAGCGTTTCGGCGGCCTTGTCACCTACGCTTCCGTCCCCCTGGAGCGCGTCGACTGGACGCCGTTCGACATCGTGTCGGTGGACCTGTACCGGACGGCGGAGATCGCCGACCGATTCGGCGAGGGCGTTCGCACCCTCGTCGCCACGGGAAAGCCGGTCGCGATCACCGAATTCGGTGCGGCGACCTTCGCGGGCGCGGGTGATCTCGGAGCGCAAGGCCTGCAGATCGTCGAATACGACGACACCCGCGGGCCGGTCCGGTTGAACGGCGAGTACACCCGCGACGAGGCCGGGCAGGCACGGTATCTGCGCGAGTTGCTGGAGATCTTCGACGCGGAGGGCGTCGACAGCGCATTCGTCTTCGTCCTCGCGCTCTACGACCATGTACACCGCCCCGGCGGCGACCCACGCGACGACCTGGACCTGGCCAGCTACGGCGTGGTCAAGGTCCTCGAAGACCGCCCCGGCGAAACCTACCCCGACCTCCCCTGGGAACCCAAAGCCGCGTTCACCACCCTCGCCGACTACTACCGGAGCCGGTGAGCCGCAACAGGTATCCGCCCGATCGTGGCGGAGTGAGGGCGGGTCAGTCGTGGTGGGCGCGGTGGTGGCGGAAGGCCAGGCGGACGAGGTCGGCGATGTCCGGGTCGGCGATCGCGTAGACGTGACGTCTGCCGTCCTTGTGCGCGTGGACCAGACCGGCGAGTTTCAGTTTGGCCAGGTGCTGGCTCACGGCGGGCACGGACTGGCCGACGGCGGCGGCGAGCGAGCCGACGTCGCGCTCGCCCTGTGCGAGGAGCCAGAGTATCTGCAGGCGCGCGGTGGCCGCGAGCATGCCGAAAACGGCCGCCGCGTCCTGTAATCGGTCCGCCGGATGGGTCCCGGCGACTCGCCCTGCTGCGTCACGTCCGCCTCCATAGCTGTCGGTAGGGTGACACGGCCGTATCCGGCTGTGCAACCGTGTGGCCGGTGTCCGGCCCGCGCGGCCACAGGCCGAAAACCGCTGTCGTGGGCACGCGTCCGGCTCCGTTCGTGCCGCAAGATTTCCACCGGGTGGCGCGCTGTCGAATACTTGCGCAACTGATTGACGTACCCCGATCGGCGGTTTCTAATGATGGATGGCGCAATTCGTGCGCCGGTCGGCCAACGAAGCGAGGTGAGCGGCAGGTGCCGGATGACAGTATCGACATCTACAGCCGGGCCACCCTCGAGAACGGGTTGCGCCGCCGCGTCATTGATCCGCGTGTGTGATCGGCGACCGGGCAACGGCGCCCTGATCGGCCGACGCGGCACGTACTTCCACCTTCGTTGTTCCGACGCGTGAGGGCGGCGCGTCCGGGTTCGACCGATGCGTGGTCTTCTGGTCCGCACCGATGGTCTCGTCGCGGATCGACGCTGCCCCGCCCGTGTGCGCGTCCTCTGCCCAGGAGGGGTGCGCCCACCCCCCGCACGATAGTAAGTATTGGAGCCCCCGGCTATGGCCATACTGCTTGAGAAAGTCGAAAGATCTTCTCGCCCAACGGGTCCGGAGCACGAGTGGACCGGCTTTCTCTCGGACTCACCCGCGCGACCCTTCTCCGGGCAGCGGTAGTCGATGACGACCTTTCTCAGCGCTGTGACCGCCGATCACTTCGACACGGAAGTGCTGCAGCAACATTGGATTCCCGTCGCCGCCGACGACGCCGACACCGCGGCCGTGCTCCGGGAACGGCTCGGCATCGACTTCACCGCCGCACACAACCAGGTCTGGGAGGCGGGTAACTTCGTCTATCTGCCGGTGGTCGCCAACTATCAGCTCGGCGAGACCATCGAACAGGCGACAATCGTCTTCGCCCTGGGCGGAGAGTTCCTGGTGACGCTGCAGCCGTCCGAGCATTTCGTCCCGTTCGACAAGGCGGTCGCGAAGATGCGCCGCAACCCGGAACTCGCCGGCTCCGCGCACGGCGTGATGTACGCGCTGCTGTGGGCACTGAACGAGGCGTCCGAGCGGGTCCTCCACCGCGCCGGCGACGCGCTGGAGGCGACGGGCGAAGACATCGAGCGGGCGATTTCCACCGGCGACCGGCGCGACTTCGCGACCTCGGACGTGCGCGGCGCGCTGTCGCGGCTGAACGCGACCGAGCGAATCATCGCGCGGACTCGGGAGACGCAACTGCAGTTGGCCCGCGCGGCACGCCACCTGCGGGCCGAGGCCCCGTCCGCCCGCGTCGGGCTGGACGGCGCGATCGGCGTGCTGCTCGCGGACATCGACGGGGTGGGACAGCACGCGGTCGCGGCGTACGACAAGGTTCGGTACCGGCAGCAGTCCGCGCTGGCGGGGCTGGATATCCGGCAGAACGAGATCGTCAAGGCGTTCGCCGTCACCGCGGTGTTCCTGCCGCCCACGCTGATCGCCACCTGCTACGCCGTGGATCTGATCTCCGAGTTGTCCTGGCAAACCGGTCTTTTTGTGACCTGTCTGCTCACGCTGGCGGCCGCGCTGATTCCCCTCGCCTACCTGAAGAACAAGGGCTTGCTGCGCTGATACCCGTCGCTCGAGTCTCAGGATCATTACCTCGCGCGTAATCGACGCGGGGCGCGCGGCACGGCAAGGTTGGGTACAGCCGATCGGGGAACCCGACTCGGTTGACGAAAACCATTGCAGCACAGGAGGTTCAACATGTCGCACTACGAGGATGCGGTCGATCGGTACTTCGCCGCGTGGAACGCCACCGACGAGGACGCCAGGGCCGCCGCGGTCGCGGCCGCATGGGCGGAGGACGGCGCGTACACCGATCCGCTCGCGCAGGTTCGCGGGCACGCCCAGCTGACGGCGGCCATCGGGGGCGTGCAGGCGCAGTTCCCCGGCTTCGAGTTCCGCCGCCTCGGCGCGGTCGACGGCCACCACGACATCGCCCGCTTCTCCTGGGAGCTGGTCTCGGCGGCCGACGGTAGCGCACCGGTCGCGGGTTCGGATGTGATCACCCTCGGGCCCGACGGCCGGATCGAGAGTGTGCACGGTTTTCTCGACCGGGTGCCGTCGGCTTGACCGCGGTCGGTCCGCGACACGCCCGGCGCACCGGAGTCCGTTTGCGCCTGCGGCGAACACGATGCGTCGTGGGCGCCGCGGGGGCATCCTGGACGCAGTAGTGCAGTTCCGGCAACAGGGTGGTGGTCGGCGTGGACAACGCCGCGATGGATGCCTACTCCCGCACGGTGATCGCGGTGGCGGTGTCGGTGACGCCGCACGTCGCGAGTGTGCGGACCAGGCGGGGGAGTGGATCGGCGGTGGTCTTCACCGACGACGGATTCCTGCTCACGAACGCGCACGTGATCGGCGCGGCGCGCGAAGGCGAAGTGGTCTTCGCCGACGGGGTGGAATCCCGATTCCAGGTGGTCGGGGTGGATCCGCTGTCGGATCTGGCGGTGCTGCGCGCCCGCGACGGCGCGCCGGACGCGGTGCCGCTCGGCGACGCCGATCGATTGGTGGTCGGCCAGCTGGTGGTGGCGGTCGGCAGTCCGCTGGGTCTGGCGGGCTCGGTCACCGCGGGCGTGGTCAGCGCGCTCGGGCGGGCGGTTCCGGTGGCTTCCCGCCGCGCCGGGCGGGTGATCGAAGACGTGATCCAGACCGATGCGGCGCTCAATCCGGGTAACTCCGGCGGTGCGCTGTCGGATTCGGCGGGCCGGGTGGTCGGCATCAACACCGCGGTCGCCGGGATCGGTTTGGGCCTGGCCATCCCGATCAACGCGACGACGCGCCGGATCATCGGAACGTTGCACACCGAGGGGCGGGTGCGCCGCGCCTACCTGGGCCTGGTCGGCGTGCCCGCGCCGCTGCCCGAGCCGGTCGCCGCGCGCACCGGGCAGGCGGCCGGGGTGCGCATCGTGGAGGTGGTCCGCGGCGGCCCCGCCGAGGAAGCGGGCCTGCGCCGCGGTGATCTGGTACTGAGCGTGGCGCGGTCGGAAGTGCGGGATGCTCAGGGCATTCAGCGGCAGCTTTTCGCCGAGGCGATCGGCGTGCAGCTGCCCGTCACGGTGCTGCGCAACGGAGCGATGGTGGACGTGATCGCGGTTCCGGTGGAACTGGTAGCCGACTGAGCGTCGTCAGTCGGCGGCCGGGACGGACTCGGGGACGTCCACCGGGACAGGTGGCGCCGTCCTCCAGCGTGCGTCGACGACCAGACCCGCCAGGCCGATGGCGAGGCAGACGCCGGACAGCACCAGCATCGCCGGATGGGTCGTTCCGGTGAGCGCGTCGCCGAGGACGACGGTGCCGATCGTGCCGGGCAGCACGCCGAGCACCGTGGCGATGAGGTAGGGCCAGAACCGGATCGAGGACAGCCCGCAGCAGTAGTTGATCACCGAGAACGGCACTGCCGCGATGAGCCGGAGCGAGCCGACCGCAAGCCAGCCCCGGCGCGCGAGACGTTCATCGATCGCGCGCACCGCGGGATGGGTGAGCCGGGCGGCGACCTGCTCCCGGTCCAGCGCGCGCACGAGCAGGATCGCCAGTACCGCGCTCACGGTCGTCGCGCTCACCGCCAGCGTGATGCCCAGCAGCGGGCCGAACAGCAGCCCGGCGCTGACGGTGAACATGGTGCGGGGAATCGGCGCCACCGTCACCACAGCGTGCACCAGGAAGAACACCAGCGGGAAGACCGGGCCGACCGACGTCGCCCACTCCTGCACCTGACGGGGAGAAGGCAGCGGAACCAGCAGGGCCGCGCCGAACAATGCCACCGCGCCGACGACCGGTGCGACGAAACGCGGGTCACGGATCAGCCTGGCCACCACGCCGCCGCGCCTGCGCTCGGCTGCGTCGTGCCCCTCGATGCTGCGGTCGATCACCGCGACAGGTTACCGGTTGGTAGTGGCGGGCAGGGGCAACGGCTGCGAATGCGCCCGCTAGCATCAGTGGAAGCGGGACGAATTCCCGTTAACCGAAGTAGTCGCTGAGCTGGGCGAATGTGAGGGTTCCGGGCGCGCACTGGCGGTGCGCCCGTGGTGAGGAAGAGGAACAGCAAGCTATGCCGATTGCTTCAGATCTCGGGGCCGACCCGGTGCCCGAATACGGTGCATGGCGCAAGGGTGTTGCCGGAGTGCTGGCGAAGGCCCGCCGCGTCGAGGTCAGCGAACTTCCCGAGGAGCCCGAGCGGCTGCTCGACGAGACCACCTACGACGGGCTGACCATCGCCCCGCTCTACACCCGGCGCGACGAGCTGCCGGAACAGCCGCTGCCGGGAACCTTCCCCTTTGTGCGCGGCCGGGACGCCACCCGCGATGTGCACCGGGGCTGGTTCGTCAGCGCGCAGGTCGCCCAGCGCGACGCCGCCGCGGCCAACCGGGAGATCCTGGCCGGACTGGAGAACGGGATCAGCGCCGTCTGGCTCGGCGCGGGCGAACGCGGCGTGCCGGTGCCGGACCTGCCCGCCGCGCTGAACGGCCTGCTGTTCGAATTGGCCCCGCTCACGCTGGATGCGGGCAGCGACGTCGCCGACGCGGCGGCGCAAGTGTTCGCGGTGCTCGACGCCTACCCCGCCCCCGCCCGTGAGGACATCCGGATCGCCCTGGGCGCCGCTCCCTTGACCAGCCGTTTCGCCGATCTGGCCGATGTGGGTCTCGCCGAGGCCGTCGCACTGGCCGGACGGGCGGCGGGGCGGCCGGAAACAGTCCGCGCGATCACCGTGGACGGCAGGGTCTTCCACGACGCGGGCGCGTCCGATGCTCAGGAACTGGGCGCGGCCGTCGCCGCGGGCCTGGCCTACCTGCGGTCGCTGACCGAGAGCCTGGACCTCGCCGACGCGCTGGGCCAGCTGGAATTCCGGTTCGCGGCCACCGACGACCAGTTCGCCACCATCGCAAAATTCCGCGCCGCCAGGCAGCTGTGGGCACGGGTCGCGCAGGTCTGCGGCGCAGCGGATTTCGGCGGCGCGCCGCAGCACGCTGTCACCTCGGCCGCCATGATGAGTCAGCGCGATCCGTGGGTGAACATGCTGCGCACCACGCTCGCCGCCTTCGGCGCGGGCATCGGCGGCGCCGACACCGTGACCGTGCTGCCGTTCGACTCCGCCCTGCCGCCCGGCGAACTCGGCGTCTCGAAGTCGTTCGCCGACCGCATGGCCCGCAACACCCAGCTGCTGCTGCTCGAGGAATCGCATCTCGGCCACGTGCTGGACCCGGGTGCGGGCTCCTGGTACGTCGAGGACCTCACCGCAGCGCTGGCGGCGAAGGCGTGGGACTTCCTCCAGGAAATCGAGGCGGCGGGTGGTTACCTCGCCGCGCTGGAGTCCGGGCTGCTCGCCGAACGCGTCGCCGAGACGAAGACCGCCCGCGACGCCGATGTCGCGCACCGCAAGAACGCCGTCACCGGCGTCAACGAATTCCCGAACCTGGCCGAGCAGCCGCTGTCCGAAGCGGCGCGCCAGGCCGGTCGCGTCGCCCGCTACGGCGCCGCGTTCGAGGAGCTGCGCAACCGCTCCGACGCCTATCTCGCCGCACATGGGACGCGGCCGAAAGCGCTGCTGGTGCCGCTCGGTTCGGTGGCCGAGCACAACGTTCGGGTCACCTTCATCGCGAACCTGCTGGCCTCCGGCGGCATCGAGTCGATCAATCCCGGACCGCTCGCGGTGGACGCGATCGCCGGGTGCGCCACCGACGCCGGGGCGCCGATCGCGGTGCTGTGCGGATCGGATGCGCGCTACGAATCCGAAGCCGGTGCGGCGGTGACGCAACTGCGGGCCGCGGGTGTGGCCACCGTGCTGCTGGCCGGCTCGGCGAAAGCCGTCGCCGATCTGGACGACGCGCAGCGCCCGGACGGATTCCTCGCCGCGCGCATCGACGCCGTCGCCGCCCTGTCCGGCCTGCTGGAGAAGGTGGGAGCCTGATGACTACTCGTGAGATCAAGCACGTGATCGGCAGTTTCGCCGACGTGCCGCTGGCCGAGCGGGCGCCGGAGCCCGCCGCCGTCGACCCGGCGCAGGTGACGGAGTACGTGCGCGCGGCCGCCGCGGCCAACCGGTACGCACCCGATCAGCTGGTGTGGTCGACGCCCGAAGGCATCGACGTGCCGCCGGTGTTCACCAAGGCCGACCGCGACGCGATCGCGGCCGAGGGGTATCCGCTCGACAGCGTGCCCGGCGTGGCGCCGTTCCTGCGCGGGCCGTACCCCACGATGTACGTCAACCAGCCGTGGACCATCCGCCAGTACGCCGGTTTCTCCACCGCCGCGGATTCGAACGCCTTCTACCGCCGCAATCTGCAGGCGGGCCAGAAGGGCCTGTCGGTCGCGTTCGATCTGGCGACCCATCGCGGCTACGACTCCGATCACCCGCGGGTGCAAGGTGACGTCGGCATGGCAGGCGTGGCCATCGACTCCATCCTGGACATGCGCCAGCTGTTCGACCACATCCCGCTGGACCAGGTCAGCGTCTCGATGACGATGAACGGCGCGGTGCTGCCGATCCTGGCGCTCTACGTCGTCGCCGCCGAAGAGCAGGGCGTCGCGTCCGAGCAGTTGGCCGGAACCATTCAGAACGACATTCTGAAGGAGTTCATGGTCCGCAACACCTACATCTACCCGCCGAAGCCCTCGATGCGGATCATTTCCGACATCTTCGCCTACACCAGCGCGAAGATGCCGAAGTTCAACTCGATCTCCATCTCCGGTTACCACATCCAGGAGGCCGGCGCGACCGCCGACCTGGAGCTGGCCTACACCCTCGCCGACGGCGTCGAGTACATCCGCGCCGGCATCGACGCGGGCATGGAGGTCGACGAATTCGCGCCGCGGCTGTCGTTCTTCTGGGCGATCGGCATGAACTTCTTCATGGAGGTCGCCAAGCTGCGCGCCGGGCGTCTGCTGTGGAGCGAGCTGGTCGCGAAGTTCAACCCGAAGAGCGCGAAATCGTTGTCGCTGCGCACGCATTCGCAGACCTCCGGTTGGTCGCTCACCGCACAGGACGCCTACAACAACGTCGCGCGCACCTGCATCGAGGCGATGGCCGCCACCCAGGGCCACACGCAGTCGCTGCACACCAACGCGCTCGACGAGGCGCTGGCGCTGCCCACGGACTTCTCCGCGCGTATCGCCCGCAACACCCAGCTGCTGATCCAGCAGGAGTCCAACACCACCCGCCCGATCGACCCGTGGGGCGGCTCCTACTACGTCGAGTGGCTGACCCACCAGCTGGCCAACCGCGCCCGCGCGCATATCGCGGAGGTCGAGGCGCACGGCGGCATGGCGCAGGCGATCGGCGAGGGCATCCCGAAGCTGCGTATCGAGGAAGCCGCTGCGCGCACCCAGGCGCGTATCGACACCGGTCAGCAGCCGGTGATCGGCGTCAACAAGTACCAGGTCGAGGAGGACCAGCAGGTCGAGGTCCTCAAGGTCGAGAACTCGCGGGTGCGCGCCGAGCAGATCGAGAAGCTGCAACGCCTGCGCGCCGAGCGCGACCCCGACGCGGTGCGCCGGGCGCTGGCCGAATTGACCCGTGCCGCGGCCTCTTCCGAGGGCAGCATGGCGAACAACCTGCTCGCGCTGGCCATCGACGCGGCCAGGGCCAAGGCCACGGTCGGCGAGATCTCCGACGCGCTGGAGCAGGTGTACGGCCGGCACCAGGCGGAGATCCGTACGCTCTCCGGTGTATACCGCGACGAGGCAGGGAAGGTCACCAACATCACCAAGGCGAGCGAGCTGGTCGAGGAATTCGCCGAGGCCGAGGGCCGCAGGCCGCGCATCCTCGTCGCGAAGATGGGTCAGGACGGCCACGACCGGGGCCAGAAGGTGATCGCCACGGCCTTCGCCGACCTCGGCTTCGACGTCGACGTGGGCCCGCTGTTCCAGACCCCGGAAGAGGTGGCGCAGCAGGCGGCCGACAACGACGTGCACGTCGTCGGCGTGTCGTCGCTGGCGGCGGGCCACCTCACGCTGGTGCCCGCGCTGCGGCAGGCGCTGGCCGATGTCGGGCGTCCCGACATCATGGTCATCGTCGGCGGCGTGATCCCGCCCGGTGACTTCGACGAGCTCTATCAGGCGGGCGCGGCGGCGATCTTCCCGCCCGGCACGGTGATCGCGGACGCGGCGATCGACCTGCTGAAGAAGCTCGGCGCCGAACTCGGCCACGAACTCGGCAGCGGCGCCGTGGATTCCGCCGCGACGGAATGAGCGAAGCGGGTTCCGCGGCGCGTCCCACCCGTGTGGCGGCCGCGCGCCGGACCGTCGACGTCGACGCCCTCGCCGCGGCGGTCCGCGCCAACGAGCGGGCCGCCCTGGCGCGGGCGATCACGTTGGTCGAGTCGACCAGGGCCGATCACCGGGCGCTGGCGCAGCAACTGCTGCTGAAGGTTTCGCCGGAGGCGGGCGCGGGCAACGCGCCCTCCAACCGCGTCGGCATCACGGGCGTTCCCGGCGTCGGCAAGTCCACCTTCATCGACGCGCTGGGCATGTACCTGATCGAGCAGGGGCACCGCGTCGCGGTGCTCGCGGTGGATCCGTCCTCGACCAGGACCGGCGGCTCGATCCTCGGCGACAAGACCAGGATGGCGCGGCTGTCGGTGCAACGCGACGCCTACATCCGGCCTTCGCCCACGGCGGGCACGCTCGGCGGTGTGGCCAAGGCGACGCGCGAGACCATCGTGCTGCTGGAAGCGGCGGGCTACGACGTCATCCTCGTGGAGACCGTCGGGGTGGGGCAATCGGAGGTCACCGTCGCGAACATGGTCGACGTGTTCTGCTTCCTGACCCTGGCCCGGACCGGTGACCAGCTGCAAGGCATCAAGAAAGGCGTGCTCGAACTCGCCGACCTGGTCGCGGTGAACAAGGCCGACGGTAAACACGAGGTCGAGGCCCGGTCCGCCGCAGGGGAACTCGCGGGTGCGCTGCGCCTGATCCATCCGCACGACGCGCTGTGGCGGCCGCCGGTGCTGACCATGAGCGGTCTGGAAGGTATCGGGCTGGACCGGTTCTGGGACACGGTGCTCGAACACCGCCGGGTGCTCACCGACGCCGGCGAGTTCGCCGAGAAGCGCCGTCGGCAGCAGGTCGACTGGACCTGGACCATGGTGCACGACCAGTTGCTGCGCAGGCTGGCGGACAACCCGCAGGTGAAAGCCATTCGGACGCAGGTGGAAAAGCAGGTTCGCGACGGCACCCTCACCGCCGCGCTCGCCGCCGAGGAGCTGCTGCGCGCGTTCGACGGACGCTGACGCGCGCATCACGGCCGTAGGGAACGCCGCGCGGTCCGGCAGCGTGCTCGCGGGGCGTCGCCACGCACGTGGGACGCTTCGACCCGCGTGACGCGTTCGAGCGGCGGGCCCGCGACGGATTCGGATTCGATCGACCCGCCGATGGCGCGGTGCGCCTTACCGCTGCTCACCGTGCAAGCGGACCTGCGCTGCCAGCGCGCGGTGATCCGCTCCCGGAAGGCTCACGGTTTCCACCGTGACCGCGCTACCGCCCGCAACGAGGATGTGGTCGATGCCGACGAGAGGTGGCCAGCGCTTGTCGGTGGGATAGGTGACCAGATGTCCTGCCCCGGCCTGCTCGGCGGCGTCGGCGAAGCGGCCGGTGAGCAGCGCGCGGAACTGCCGATGGTCGTAGGTCGCGTTGAAGTCGCCGCCGACGATCGCCGGTCGATCGGCGGGTGATCGGTCGAGAATCGTCCCCAGGCGCGACAATTCGTCGGCCCAGACCCGTGTGTCGTACACCGGCGGCACCGGATGGAAAGCGTAGACCGTGACCGGCCCGATGCCCGGTATGTCGGTGGTCGCCGAGAGCTGGTTCAGCACATAGCCGTCGTACTCGACGGTCTCCGACAGGGGATGGCGGCTCCAGATGCCGGTGCCGGTTGCCGTCCTCCCCGGGGAGAGGTACCGGTACGGCAGCAACCGGTCGATGCCCGCACGGCCGAGATCCTCGATCGCCGCGGGCGTGAGCTCCTCGACGGTGAGCACGGTGACGTCCCGCGCGCGCAGCTGCTCGATCAGCGCTGCCGGATCGGCTCCGTCGAAGAGCAGATTGGCCTGCATCACCGTGATCGTTCGTCCGTTCTCGTGGCCGGAGCGCCCGACGTACAGCGGCGCTTGGGTCCAGATCCCGGTCGCCAGGACGACGACCGCCACCGCCACACCACTCCAGCGCCGCATCGCGAGGAAAGCCGCCGCCGCCACCAGCGCCGAGCCGATCAGATACGGCGCCACCGAAGCCGCCAGCACCGGTACCCGGGCCGAGGAGCCGGTGTAGTGCACGGTGACGCCGATGGCTGCCACGAGGACCGCGATCCACGCCAGCAGGTACACCCCGGCTCGAATCGGTTTCGACAGCGTGCGCGAATACACCGGCCGCACACTACATGCGGCGATCGGGCGGGTGTTCCGGCAGGTGAGCTGCGTCGAGGCGGTTGGCGGTGTCGCCACCGGACGGGCGGCAGGGGCGGAGTTGCCCGCGCTCAGCGCGGTGCTGCCGGCCGGTGGCTGCGGCTGCCGGTCGGCGGGAGGAAGCCGTCACCTGGACCGTGCCGGGCCGGTGGCACGACCCTTGCACGAAACGCCGGATTCCCCGGACGAACTCCACGCATTCGCCGGGCATGTGCGGATCAGCTCGCTCGGTGCCATGCGTGATTCCACGGTCGAACTGCTCGATGAGGCACCCGTCGCGCGGTTCCGGTCAGGTCCCTTACCGGACCGGTCACTCGAGGCCGAACAGCTCCGCGGCGTTGTGGTGGCAGACCCGGCGCAACCAGTCGTCACCGAGATCGAGCCGTTCGAGCGCTTCGATGGAATGACCATAGGAGTGCGGGATGTTCGGGAAGTCGCTGCCGAACAGGATGCGGTCGGCGAAGGCGCGCAACCTACCGTGCTCGCGCGCCGGAAACGGGGCGTCGGCCTCGGAGAAATCCGTCCACACCATCGTGGTGTCCAGCCGCACGTCCGGGTAGTCCTCGGCGAGATCGAGGAACTCCGAGTACTCGGGCGTGCCCATGTGCGCGACGATCAGGCGTAGCCGCGGAAAGCGCCGCAGCACATCGGCAATCGGCTCCGGGCCGGTGTGCGTCCCGGGCGCCGGGCCGGAACCGCAATGGATGACGATCGGAACGCGCGCGTCCTCCAGCAGGCCCCACACCGGGTCCAGCAGCGGGTCGCCCGGATGATAACCGCCGACTTGAACGTGCGCCTTGAAGACGCGCGCTCCACGCTCGGCGGCGTCCCGGACATAGTCGGCCGCCTGCGGCTCGGGGAAGAACGTGGCGGTGTGCAGGCAGTCCGGGGTGCGGGCGGCGAAATCGGCGGTCCATTCGTTGAGCCACGCGGCCATGTCCGGTTTGTGGGGGTATACCAGAGCGGTGAACGCGCGAACGCCGAAGTCCCGCAAGGTCTTCAACCGGACCTGCGCGTCGGCGCGGTAGGTGATCGGCCAGCTGCGGCCGATCAGCGGTCCGGCCGCGTCGAAGTACGCCCACACTTTCCGCATCACCTGGTCGGGCATGAAATGGGTGTGCACGTCGATGATGCCGGGCAGCCCGAGCCCGGTGCGGAAGGACGACAGATAGGTCGCGTCGTCCGCGCCGGTCATCGGACCTCCTGTGCGGCGGGCGGGTGCACGGCTCGCGCGAAGTCGCCGACCCGGGCGATCAGTCGTTCGAAGAACAGCTCGGGGTCGGTGCCGGTCACGATCTCCGCGTTGGGTTCGCGGCCCCACATGCCCGCCCAGTCGGCGACCGTGGTCGCGCGTGTGATGGTGCCCGCCAGCTCCACGTCCACCGTCGCCGGGCGGGTGCGGGCCAGCGCCGGGTCCAGCGCCACCGCGGCCGCGAAAGGATCGTGCATGTGGGCCAGGTAGCCCAAGTCGTAGGCGTGATGGAAATCGAAATAGAACCGCACGGCATCCGTGACGTGCCGGACGATCGGATTACTCGCGTCCGAGCGGGTCCCGGGCGGATCATCCGGCGAGACGACCTCCACCGGGAAACTCTTCGCCCGCTCGGCCAGGCGCGCCAGATGCTCGGGCCGCATCTCGATCGTCTCGGTGATATCCAGCGCACAGACGATGGGCCTGCGCTGTGCGGGTGCGGCGGCGAACGCGTCGAAGACCTCTTTGGCGGCCTCCGGGTCGACGTGCACGTTCCACTCGTTGGTCGGCGTGGTGTTGCCCGGATGATTGAACGCCCCGCCCATGATGACCAAACGGTCCAGCAGCAGCGGCAGCTCCGGTTCGATCCGCAGGGCGAGGGCGAGGTTGGTCAGCGGTCCGGTGCAGAGCCCGACGATCTCGCCGGGATGCGCGCGTACCAGCTCGGCCCACATCCGCGCGGCCGATCGCGCGGAGAGGCGGCGCGCGGACGGGGGGAGCTGGGCGTATCCGATGCCCTGGGGGCCGTGCGTGTCCTCGGTGGTGCGCAGCGGGATGGCCAAGGGATCCGCGGCGCCGAGCGCCACTTCGATCTCCGGTGCGTGGCAGACATCCAGCCAGGCGAGGTTGTTGGCCGCCACCTGGGCCGCCGTGACGTTGCCCGCCGTGGCGGCGATGCCTGCGATCTCGGCCTCGGGCGAGCCGAGCAGGTACAGCAGCGCGAGGGAGTCGTCGATGCCGGTGTCGACGTCCAGGATGATCTTCTGCCGCACGGCACGAGACTAGCGAGCCGGGATGCGGGGGCGACGGCGAGGTGCCGTTGGCTCGGTGGTCGCAGCGGGTTGGACATCTGTCTAGCACATTTGTCTGAGACGTTGTAGCCTGTGGTCATGGGAAATCGCGAGGATCTGCTGGCGGGAGCACGGAAAGTCATCGTCGAGCGTGGCATCGCCAAGGCGACCGCCCGCGACATCGCCTCGGCGGCCGGAGTGAGCCTGGCGGCGATCGGGTATCACTTCGGCTCCAAGGATCAGCTGATCACCGAGGCGCTGGCCGACTCCCTCGGTACCGCGATCGGCGACAACATGGAAGCGAAGATCCGGGAGGGCAGCGGTGTCGCGCCGCTGGCGGCGTTCGCCGCGATGTGGAACGGCATGCCCGCGGTGTTCACCGACAACCGCGACAGCATGCTGGCGAGCCTGGAGAACCTGGTGCGCGTGGCGCGCTCACCGGAGTCGCAGCAATTCTTCGCCCAGAGCCTGCCCGGCGCCTACCAGGACATGGCGGACGCGCTGCGGCAAGCGCATCCCCAGCTCAGCGGCGACCAGGCAGCGGCGATCGCCGAGCTGTATTTCGTGCTCGTCCAGGGTCTCGGCGTCTTGCAGACCATCGCTCCGGAGGCGGACCTCCCGGACGGCGATCGCCTGGCGCAGGCGGTCGCCGCGCTCGCCGGGACCGAGGGTTAGCGCTCGGTCGGCAGCCCACCGGTGGGACGCCGCTGTGCTTCTCGCGGCGTCCCGGCGTGACGATCAGTGCGTCGGCACGGGCCAGGCCGGACGGTCCGCGCCGTAGGCGGGCGCGGGCCAGGCGTAGTCCGGGTACTCGGCGAGCACGGGCGGCGCGGTGACGATCCGGCCGTGCCGGACCGCCACCGCCGGGCTCGGCGCCGCGGCCTTGCCGTGCCGCGGTGTGCGCTCCGGTGCGTCGAGCAGCCAGGAGGCGGTGCGGGCCAGAGCCACTCGCACGTCCCGACCGACGCCGTCGCCGCCGCGCGCGACCAGGGCATCGATCACGCCCGCGGCGAGCAGGTAGCCCGACGCGTGATCCAGCGCTTGCGCGGGCAGCGCCCCCGGCACGGAGGGCGCACCCTCGATGGCCGAGATGCCGGAGGCGGCCTGCACGATGCTGTCGAAGCCGCGACGCTCACCCCACGGACCGGTTTCACCCCATGCGGACACCCGCCCGTGGATCAGCCCGGGACGGGCGGCCGCCCGCACTCCCGCGCGTTCGAGCGCGCCCGGCCGGTACCCGGTGATCAGCACGTCGGCGGCGGCGACCAGGTCATCGATGCCACGGGCGCGCAGGTCGACCAAGGTCGAGCGTTTGCCCTGACAGGTGTCGGCGAATTGCCAGGAGATCTCGGGCAGCTGCGGCGGGTCGACGCGCAGCACCTCGGCGCCGAGCAACGCCAGCGCCCGCGTCGCGACCGGTCCCGCGATCACCCTGGTCAGATCGAGCACGCGCAGTCCTCGTAGCGGGTGCAGTGGCGCCGCGCCTCCGGGCAATCCGGTGTCTCCGCGATCGGCGCGCTCATCGATCGCGACCAACGGACCCGACGCCGCGGCTCGTCCCTCCGGGCTGGCGGACCATTCCTCCTCGGTGCGGACCCGGACGGCGATGGCGCCCTGCGCGGCGGCCTGCTCCTCCAGGTCGGAGGCGCGGATCATGGCCATCTGTGCGACGAGGAGATCGACCGGCGCGGACTCGGGCAGGCCGAGCGTGGCGAACAGCCGGGCCCGGTGGTGCGGATAGTTCGCGTGCGTACGAACCCATCCGTCGAAGGTGGGAAAGAATCCGGACAGGTCGGCGAACGGTGTCGGCCCTCGGCCGTCGATACTCAAGAGGCGCTCGCTGGAGAAGGCCGCGGTGATGCGAGCCGGATCGATGCGATGTGCCACCGGGTGGAGACCGCGCGCGGTCCGCATGCGATTCGCGGCGGTGGTGAGGGCCGCGACCGAGCCGGCGGCCAGCGCCCAGACCGGTAAAGTCGCGGCGAGATTGCTACCCGGATCGGGCGCGGGGGAGATGCGCGAGGCGGTGACACCGATACCGGCCTCGTAGTCCTGGACGAGCCGTGCGTGCGTGTTCACTCGCTTCAGCCTAGTTGCCGGCCTGGAGAAGTCGGGTGTCCTGGTCTCCGCGCAACGGTCCCCGGATGCGGACTGCGTGGCCGTACCCTGACCTCACCTGCGCGGATTCGGCGCGGAGCGAAGCGCGGCCCGCGCGCGGGTACGCGAGGCCTCGCCGCGGCGGGCGATCGCGGGCCGGAGATCGCGCTCGTCCGGATCGGTCGATCGCGGGCGCGCGGGCGGTGACCGCGCGAGCGCGAAGCCGTTGCGCCGCGATTGCGGATGAAGTGCTGCCGAGCCCGCGCCGCTGGAGTGTCCTTTCGCGCGGGAGGGGGCGCGCGTCACATCCGAGTATCCCGGAGCGCGAAAATGGCTGCCGGACCGGTGTTCTCGCCAGTGAGGATAGGTCCGCGCGCTCGACCCGAGAAATTGGCACCACGGCGATCAGCGCGGGACACCGCGCGGATCCGCTGACCAAGTCCGCCGCGTGCGGACGGCGGGGCAGAGCAGGGCCGGCCGCACCGGAACACCGCGCGGCCCGATGTGTGAGGTCGAACGACGATGACCGACGTCTACGCCGGAAGCGCGGAATACACGGTGCCTGTGACCCGGACGAAGAAGACCCGGGCAGCGCGGGAGCGCGTTCCGGTCTTCGGTACCGCAATCTCGGCCGCATCGCCCAGTTGACCGACCAAATCTCCGCTCGGCTGGATGAATTGACCGATTACCGGCGGCGGGTGGGCGAACTCGAGCGGCGGCTCGCGCAGACCGCTCCCGGCCCGTCCTGAACCGTTCGCATCCGTTCGCGCGACCCGGTGCCGTCCGCTCCGCCGGGGCCGGGGATGCTGCATCGGTGCAGGAGATCTTCCGGGCGGCGGGCGTCGAGGGGTGGATCCATGCCCGCTGCGTCCACTGCGGCGCCGAAGCGGGCGCTGGGGCGGACGAGCCGGTGGTGCTGGCCTCGGTGGTGAAAGTGCCCCTGGTCCTGGAGTTCGCCAGGCAAGTGGCGGCGGGACAACTGGACCCCGCCGACCGGATTCGAACCAGGGCGGCGGATCGGCTCGGCGGCGTCGGCACCGCGGGTTGCGCCGACGACGTCGAGCTCAGCCTGCGCGACGCGGCGTACTTCGCCCTGACCATCAGCGACAACACCGCGGCCGACCTGCTGTTCGACCGCGTGGGACTGGACAACGTGCGCTCCCTGCTGCGCGAACTAGGTCTCCCCGCCACGCGGGTCGTGGGTCCGCCGCGCGCGATCGTGCGATCCATGGCCGAGGACATCGGCGCGGCCGACCCGGCCGAGTTCGCCCGCCGGTTCCCCGCGCTGAACGCCGAACAGGTGCTGGGCACCCGGGCGCTGGACCCGCGGCGCACCACCGCGAGCACCCCGCGGGAGATGGTGCGGCTGCTCACCCTGATCGCCGGGGACCAGGCAGGTGCGCCGGAGGCGTGCCGGTGGGTCCGTGACCTGATGCGCCAGCAGGTGAACTGGTATCGGCTCGCCGCCGCGTTCCCGCCGGACGTGCAGGTCTGGGCGAAAACCGGGACGCTGCCCGGGGTGCGCAACGAAGTCGGCGTCGTCGAGTATCCGGACGGGAAGTGTTACGCCGTGGCGGTTTTCACCAGGGCCGCGACGCTGGTGCAGCGGTTGCCCGAGGTGGACCGGGCGATCGGCGCCGCCGCCGTCGAGGCGATCGGCCGCATCGTTCACGGCGCACCGTAGACGACGTTCCACGGCCGTCGCGGCGGGTCGGCGACCGTGCTCGGCCGGGATGCGCCGTCGCCCTGCACGACCGTCACGACCAGTTCGGCCAGCTCGCGTACCAGCGGATGCGCCCCGCCCACCGGCCAGGCCAGCGACAGCCGATGGCTCAGCGCTCCCTCCGGCAGCGGACGCCAGACCACGCGTGGTTCCTTCTGCGCCACCATGCCCTGGTCGAAGGCCACCCCGCGGCCGGAGAGCACCATCCCGAGGACGAATTCCGGATTGCGCGCGTGCTGTACCGAGGACGGACGGAAACCGTGTTCCCAGCACCGGCGCAGCGTGGCGTCGTAGAGTCCTGGCGCGGCGGCCCGCGGGAAGATCACCAAGCCGTGCCCGGCCAAGTCGGCCAGTGCCAGGGCCGACCGTGCGGCCAGTGGCGAATCGCGCGGCAGCACCACGCCCAGCGGCGTCTCCACCACCGGCCCGAGTTCGAGGCCGACCACGTCGACCGGGTGTTGCAGCAAGCCTGCGTCGAGCTGCCGGTCGGCGAGCAGCCGGACCTGCTCGGCGGTGGTCAGCTCCTGGAGATCGACCCGGATGTCCCTGGTCTCGAACGCGGTGAGCAGCGAGGCGAGCACCCGCCCGGCCAGTTCGGGCGGCACACCGATCCGCACCGCGTCCATCTCGCCGCGATGTGCCTTGGCGACCAGCGTTCGCGTCCGTTCCCAGCGGGCGAGCAGGTCCCTCGACTCCGCGAGCAGAATCTGCCCGGCCTCGGTGAGCTCGACCCGGCGGCTGTCGCGGTCGAACAGCCGCGCGCCGAGGTCGGTCTCGAGGCGGCGGATGCGCTGGCTCAGCGGCGGCTGGGCGATGCCGAGGCGTTCGGCGGCCCGCCCGAAATGCAATTCTTCCGCGACGGCGACGAAGTACCGGAGCTGACGCAGCTGGTCCATGCTGCGACGATATCCGTTCCGATATCACCGACCGCGAAGTGCGGTCTTGGACAGGGACGCCGCGCGTGTGGTGTGGTGCCCGCATGAGAGGTTTCGGACGGCGTGAATTCTTCGGCGCGACTGCGGGGGCGGCCGCGCTCACAGGTCTAGTTGCTTGCGGCGCAACGGATTCCACGAACACCGAGGCGACGGCACCGGTACCGGCGGGTGGGTCGTCCGGCGAGGTGACGCTGCGGTGGTGGGGGAACAACAGCTGGGAGATCCGCCTGCCCGGAGGCAAGGTCGTGCTCATCGATCCATGGCTGACCAGGTTCCATACCGGAACCTACACCGCCGAGGGCGCGGACCCGCAGACACCGATCACGGTGGACACCGCGCTGATCGACCGCTACGTCGACGGCGGCGAACTGCGTGCCGATCACATCCTGGTCACCCACGGCCACTACGACCATCTCGCCGACGTGCCGTACCTGGCGAAGAAGACGGGAGCGACGGTGCTCGGCACCGAGACGCACCTGAACCTGATGGCCGCGCTCGGCGCGCCCGAGCAGCAGCTCGCATTGGCCACCGGTGGCGAGTTCCTCCGCTTCGACGGGTACACCATCCGGGTGCTGCGTTCGCTGCACTCCGCGTCGGGGCCGCGCGCCACGGTGGCTTTCGCGGGGACCCGGCCCGGCCTCGGAACCGGTGATCTGCCGCAGCCGAGAGTGATTCGCGATCTGGTCGAGGGCGGCACGCTCGCCTACGAGGTGAGCGGCGGCGGAGTGAGTGTGCTGGACTTCGGCGGCTCGAACTACATCGAGTCGGAAGTGGCGGGCTTGCGCCCGGATGTGCTGCTGCTGCCCGCCGGAGGCGGCAAGATCCAGGATTACGTCGCGCGCCTGCTGCGCGCCACCGGCAATCCGCGCTACGTGCTGCCCACCCATTGGGACGACTTCGATCACCCGCTCACCGAACCCGCGCGCGACTGGGGCGGTCTCGAGCCGCTGCGGGCTGCGGTGGCCGCGGCCGCTCCGCACAGCACCTTCGTCACCGTAGATCATCTGCAGACCTTCACGCCTTGACCGGTCCCCGGTGCGCGCGCACGGATCGTTCGGTGGGTTGTGCGCTCGGGGTGCAGCGACACCCGTGCTGCACATGCCGATTCGGCCTGTTACGCCCAGGCCATCCGCCGGTCGCGGGGCCACGAATCGGGAATCGGTCGGTGTCCGGCGGGTTCGATCGGTCCGTTCGCATGCCCGCAAGGTGGATCTCGGCCAGCGTGGTGAGCAGGTGCTTGCGCTCGGCGGGTGAGGGCCGCGGTGCGGCGCCCATGGAGGGTCCACCGCCACTCCACCGGCCATATCGCCGGACTGATGGGCGAGGGCTGAGGCGGTCGACCGGACCTGGCGACCGTGGGCGACTACCGTGGTCTGGTCCGGCCTGCGCGGCGGGACGGCGGCGGCGAAGGGAGATCGAACGTGGCAGGCGACAGCACCGACTCGGCGTGGTTGCGGACGTTGCGATCCGAGTCGGCCGCGCGGCACCACCTGCTGTGCTTTCCGCCCGGCGGCGGATCGGCGACGGCCTATCGGGACCTCGCGCAGCGGTTCGCGGCCGGCGTCGCGGTTTTCGCGGTGCAGTATCCGGGACGGCAGGACCGGGTGGGCGAGGACCTGATCACCGACTTGGTGACACTGGCGGACCGGATCGCGCACGAGGTGGTTGCGCAGCACAGGTTCGAGCGGCTGTCGTTGTTCGGGCACAGCATGGGCGCGACCGTGGCGTACGAGACCGCACGCAGGCTCGAGGACGCGGGGCAGCCGGTGACCACGCTGTTCGTGTCCGGCCGTCCCGCACCGGAATTCGAGGAGACGCAACGGCTGCACCTGGCCTCCGACGACGACCTCATCGACGACCTGGTGCGGCTCGCCTCGGATCCCGCCCCGCTCGAACTGCTGCGCGCGGAGCCGGGCCTCGCCGAACTCGTGCTGCCCGCCGTGCGTGCGGATTATCAAGCGGTCGAGACCTATCGCCACCGAGCCGGGGAGCCGCTGCGCGCCGATATCGCGGCACTGGTCGGCACGGACGACCCGACGATGCGACCCGAGCAGGCCGAGGGATGGCGCGCGTACACCAGCGGCGGATTCGACCGGGCCACGTTTCCCGGCGGGCATTTCTATCTCGATGAGCACGGCGCGGAAGTCGCCGGTTTCGTCGCGCGCCACCTCGGCGTCTGACCGAATTGCGGCGGATCAGTGCGGGGCGTGCACACCGGCGGCCGGGGCGTTCCGTCGGCGCACCGCCCACGCATAACCGATCCAGGACGCCACCACTACAGCTGCCGCCAGCGCCCGTACCGATCCGAGCGCGTCCTCGGGATAGATCACGCCGGTGAGGTAGTGGTCGATGAACCCGGTCGACGGCAGCCGCTGCTGCCCGGCGCGCTCGCGCGCCCAGTTCTCCAGATGTGTGAGCGGACAGTCGAAGCCGACCACGATCGTGCCGAATCCCCAGCAGACCGCGAGCAGGTGCAGCCAGATGGTGCGCGGGAAGCGCCACGCCAGGAACCCGCCGACCACCACGTAGGCCACGAAGGCGAAATGCGTGACGGCGGTGGCGTCGGCCGTCAGCCGGTAGAACACGCTTCCAGCGTAGCCTTCCGGCGCGCCGCGGGTCCGGGCCCGGCCGCTACCAGGGGGAGGGCTGATAGTCCTTGAGGAAGCAGCCGAACAGATCGGTGCCGTTCTCCCCCTGCACGATGGGGTCGTAGACCCGCGCCGCACCGTCGACCAGGTCCAGCGGCGCGTGGAAGCCTTCCTCGGCGAGGCGCAGCTTCGTGTAGTGGGGCCGTTCGTCGGTGATCCAGCCGGTGTCGACCGCGGTCATCAGAATGCGGTCCTGTTCGAACATCTCCCGGGCGCTGGTGCGGGTCAACATGTTCAACGCGGCCTTGGCCATGTTGGTGTGCGGATGTCCCGGGCCCTTGTAGGCGCGGGAGAACTGCCCCTCCATGGCCGAGACGTTGACGACGTACTTGCGGCGCGCCCGCGCGGCCGACATCGCCGGGCGCAGGCGCGAGACCAGAATGAACGGCGCGACCGAGTTGCACAGCTGCACCTCCAGCAGTTCGGTCGGATCGACCTCCGCGACGGTCTGCACCCAGCTGTTGGTGTACGCGAGGTCGGGCACCAGGCCGCCCGCGTCGATCGCGACACCGCGCGCGATGCGTTCCGGCGTCGCCGATCCCGCGACCAAGGCCAGTTCCGCGACGTCGGCCGCGGTCAGCGCGGGGGTGAGCGATGCGGTCAGGGCGGTCGGGTGCGCCTGCATGGTCTTGCCGAAACTCACCACCTCCGGCAGCGCGCCCGCGGGCAGCGGTCCCGCTTCGGCCTCGACCAGGGCGCTGTAGGCGCCGGGGGAGCGGCGCACCGTCTGCGCGGCGTTGTTGATCAGGATGTCCAACGGGCCCTGGGCGGCGACGTCGTCGGCCAAGGCGACCACTTGGGCGGGGTCGCGCAGATCGATGCCGACGATACGCAGCCGGTGCAGCCAGTCGGCGCTGTCGTCCATCGCGGCGAAACGCCGGATGGCGTCGTTGGGGAAGCGGGTGGTGATGGTGGTGTGCGCGCCGTCGCGCAGCAACCGCAGCGCGATGTACATGCCGATCTTGGCGCGGCCGCCGGTGAGCAGTGCCCGTCGTCCGGTCAGGTCGGTGCGGGCGTCCCGCTTGGCGTGGCTGCTCGCCGCGCAGTCCGGGCACAGCTGGTGATAGAAGGCGTCGACCTGGGTGTAGCGCTGCTTGCAGATGTAGCAGGGCCGCGGGCGGATCAGGGTGCCCGCGCTGGCTCCGCTGGTGTTCGAGCTGATCGGGATCCCCGCGGTTTCGTCGTCGATCCGGTTCGGCGAGCCGGTCGCGGTGGCGGCGACCACCGCGCGGTCGGCGGCCGAGACCGCCGCGCGCGCTTCGGAGCGGCGGCGCTGCTTGAGCTTTTTGAACATGTGCCCGACCGCCCGCTGCACGGCCATCGAGTCCGGATGATCCTTGTCGAGCGCTCCGGCGTGCTCCAGGACCCGAAGACAGGTCGCGAGATCCTCGGGATCGATCATGCTTTCGGCCATCGCGGCAGGGGACATCCTTCATCGAGCTGGGCAGACGACCGGCCTATTGTCGCAAACCCGCTACCCCGCGCCCCGGCGGGTAGGCGCGGTCAGCCGCTGCGCGGGGTGATGGCCGCGCGATCGGCGCGCAGATCGTCGACGAAGTTGGCGATCGCCTCGGCGACCAGCAGCGGCTCGGTGATCGGCAACCAGTGATTCGCCGGGACGGCGCGGCGCCACAGTTTGTCGACCCAGCGCGCCGAGGCGTCGTATATGGCGGCCGGGACGAAGGGATCGGTGGTGTCGACCAGCAACTGGACCGGGACGGCCGTCCGCCGCACGCGTGGTTTGCCGAGGTGGTGCAGCAGATTGGCCTGCGCGAGGCGGGCTCCGGCGACCAGATCGGTACGCCACGTGCGGGCCACGCGCGCGGGCAGCGGTGTGACGCCACCGAGGTGGTGCGCGATCAACCCGCGCACCCGCGGCGGGCAGAGCCTGCGGGCGATCGGACCGGGCGTCAGCGCCCAGCGCGCGCCGTGCAGCCACGAGCCCGGGTCGCGGAGTTCGCGCCCGGCGCGGGGCGCCAGCGCACGCAACCACAGGCCGAGATGATCGAGGTTCGGTCCGGCGATCGCCGTGAACGAGGCGATGCGGGTGTTGGCCCGTTCGTCACAGACGGCCTCCCACAGCTGAACGGCGCCCCAGCCGTGGCCGCACGTGTGCACCGGTTTGCCCGGGCCTGCGGCATCGATGACGGCGTAGAAGTCCTGCGCGAGCAGGTCCAGGCGGTACTCGGACACCGCCGCGGGGGCGGTCGAACGTCCGTGGCCGCGCACGTCGTAGGTGATGACCCGGAAGCCGTCGGCCAGGAGAGCCGCGACCGTCGACCAGACACGGTGGGTATCGGTGAGTCCGTGCACCAGTACCAGCGGGTCGGCGGCGGCATCACCCCATTCGTAGACGGCGAGCTGGGCGCCGTCCCGGTCGACCGTCCAGGTGCGGTCCGGGCGGGGCGTTTCGGTGGTGTCGAGCAGTTCGGCCATGTCCTTACCTCATTCGCTGCCGGCTACCGATCCGATGGCACGTCGCCGTCGTGCCCGACGTCAGTAATTCCGATACGGACAGTACGAAGAATTGACCCATCAAGGGAAAGGTGAAACGCCCGAATATGGCGCAGGTCACCACCGGTCGAGCGAGCTGGGTGCCGAACCACCGCCGAGTGAGCCGGTGGGCGGCCGGATGCCCCCGTGGGGGCCTCGAAATCCGCATGCGCGCACCGGCGATCCGGCTCGACCCCGGACGGTCCCGGCAGCGGCGCGGACCACTTGTTGACAACTCGCCAATAGTTCGGGAACCTGGGGCGGAACCGGCGACGGCGCCGGACCGGAGCGAGCAAAGGATCCAGCGATGGCACGCGCGGCGTGGAGTGACGACGAGGTCGAGGCGGTACGCGACCTGGCGAAGACGTTCTTCGACAAGGAGGTCGTGCCGTACGAGGAGAAGTTCGTCGCCCAGGGGCACCCCGATCGCGCGCTGTACAACCGGGCGGGTGAGCTCGGCCTGCTGTGCCCCGCGATCCCGGCCGAATACGGCGGCGGCGGCGGTACCTTCGCCCACGAGGCCGCGATCATCGAGGAGCAGGCGCGCGCGGGGGACGGATCGATGGGCATCCCCGTGCACAGTTCGATCATCGCGCCGTATCTGTACGAGTTCGGCTCCGAGGAACTCAAGCGGCGCGTGCTGCCCAAGGCGGCCGCCGGCGAGATCGTGCTGTCCATCGGCATGACCGAGCCCGGCACCGGATCGGATCTGCAGAACATCAAGACCCGCGCGGTGCGTGAGGGCGACGAGTACGTCATCACCGGCTCGAAGATCTTCATCACCAACGGCTGGCTGTGTGACGGCATCATCATCGCCGCCAAGACCGACCCGACCAAGGGCGCGGCCGGTGTCTCGCTGATCTTCGCCGAAGTCGGCGACGAGACTCCCGGCTTCAAGCGTGGTCGCATCCTGAGCAAGATCGGTGGTAAGGCCCAGGACACCGCCGAACTGTTCTTCGACGGCCTGCGCGTGCCCGCGTCCAACCTGCTCGGCGGCGCCGAGGGCCAGGGCTTCTACCAGATGATGCAGATGCTCGCGCAGGAGCGCCTGGTCACGGCGATCATCGCGGTCGCCATGATGGAGAAGGCCGTACAACTCACCGTCGACTACACCAAGGGCCGCGAAGCGTTCGGCAAGCCGCTGTTCGCGATGCAGAACACGAAGTTCGAGCTCGCCGAATGCGCGACCATCAGCAAGGTCTCCCGCACCTTCCTCGACGACTGCATCGACAAGCACCTGCGCGGCGAACTCGATATTCCCAGCGCCGCCATGTCGAAGTACTGGCTGACCGATCAGCTCGGTATCGTGGTTGACCGCTGCCTGCAACTGTTCGGCGGCTACGGCTACATGACGGAGTACCCGATTTCCCAGCTCTACACCGGCGCCCGCGTCCTGCGCATTCTCGCGGGCAGCAACGAGGTGATGAAGGATCTCATTGCCCGGTCTCTCTGACACCACCAGCGCGACCGCGGACGGTGGCGCCGATCCGGCGCTACCGCGCCGCCGCAGGCTCGAACCCGACGAGCGGCGCGCGCAGATCCTCGCCTGCGCGATCGACATGTTCGGCGAACGCCCGTACGCGGCCGTCTCCACCGCCGAGCTGGCGCAGCGGGCGGGCGTGGCCCGCGGCCTGATCAACCACTATTTCGGCAACAAGCGCGATCTCTACCTCGCGGTGGTGCGGCGTATGGTGACGCTGCCCAAGCTCGACAGCATGATCGTGCCGACCGGCACCTGGCGCGAGCGTGTCGACGCCAGTGTGCGCTGGCTGCTGGACACTATCGCCGAACACGGCAGCACCTGGGTGAAGGTGACCAGCCACGAAGGGGTCGGTGACGATCCGGAGGTGCAGCAGATCCTCGACGCGGCCGACGACGCGGCCGCCGAACGCCTGCTGTTGATGGTCGGACTGGCCCATTCGGCACACGATGCCGAACTGCGCGCGATGGTGCGCGCCTACGGCGGGCTGGTCAAGGTCGCGGGCCGGGAATGGATCACCCGCGGCACGCTCACCCGCGAGCAGGTGCACGACCTGCTGTGCGACATGTTGCTGACACTGGTCACCGAATCGCTGCCCAAGGTCGATCGCAAGCAGTGACCCGATGCCACGGATCACCGCGCGCCGCGGTAGCGAATGGCGCATGGGACGCACGGTTCATGACCGTGACGGCCATGGCCACCGCCACCACCGCGAGCGCGCACACCACGATGCCGGGCAGATTCGAGTTGTCGCCGAGCAAATCGCCGGCCCTGGCATCCCATGGGGGTGTCCCGGCCGCTCGACGTCGCCGTATCGGACGTGACTCCTCCTCCGAATGGCCGCGGTCACGCAGGGGCGTCGGTCGACCGGCATGCGCCTCGGCTAACAAATCCGCGAGCGTTGCGGAGAGTTTGTTATCACGGCCCGATCACGAATATTGGATACTTCGGATCAACTTTTCGCGTCGCGCGCCCTATTCTGTGTCGGTATATCGGGGCGGGTCCGGGCAGTCCGAGGTTCCTGCGCGGTGTGTTGCTGTGGAGAGGGAACCTGAATGACACGGGCAGAACGGCGTGATACGGATCGCTGGCCGCAGGCGCAGCCGGAGGGTCGCTGGTCGGAGGCGGAGCCGGAGCCCGACGGCCGCTGGGAGAACGACGAGGACGAGCGCTGGCCCGAGCAGTCGCCGAGCCGGCGCCGGACCGGGCGCCTGCGGGTGGAGATCCCGCCCATCGTCAATCCGTACGCGATCGTCGCCCTGGTGGCGGCACTGCTCGGGTTGTTCCCGGTCGCCATCGTGTTCGGCTTCATCGCCTTCAGCCACCCTCGCGGCCGGGTCATGGCGATGTTCGCGCTGCTGCTGGGCGTCGCGGAGATCACCGCGGTGGCGGGGATCGTCCTGCTGACGGGCAATTGGCTGCCCGACGTGATGAACCGCCAATCCGTGATCGCGCCCACGCCCGTCGCCTCGGTGCCCCCGACCGTCGAGCGTCCGGTGGCGACGACAACGGCGGCAGCGCCGAGCCCTGCCGTGACCACCACCCCTTCGGCATCGCAGGGACCGGTCACGAAAGGTTCGTCGTGCACCGAGGCGCAACTCGGCCAGATCGGCAGCGCCGCCGACGGTGGCACCCTGATCTGTCTCACCACCTCCGGGGGTTACCAGTGGGCGGGCCCGCACGTCGTCGCGACCGCCGTGCAGCAGGCTGGTTCGAAGTGCGACGCCTCCGGGGCGAAGACCGGACGCACCGCCGACGGCCGAGCTCTGGTGTGCGAGCTCAGCGGCCGCAGCGGCACCTGGGTGTTGTGGACCGAGTAGCGCGCGCTATTCGGTCTTCTTGGCGCGGCTCGGCTGCACCCGCGGCGGTTCGTTCGGCATCTTCGGGTACTGCGGCGGCCACGGCGCGTCCATGAGGCCGGCCGCCATGTCTCGTTCGGACATCTCCAGTAGCGGGGCGATGGACTGGGGCGCGCGGTCGGCCCACGGGTCGCCTGATTCGGCGTAGCGGGCGGGCACGGTCGCGATGGTCAGCTCGTCGGGTACCACCGAATCCAGATCGGACCAGCTGATCGGCGTCGACACCTGCGCACCGACCTTAGGCCGCACGCACCAGGCCCCGAAAACCGTCTTGTGCGGGGCGTTCTGATTGAAATCGATGAAAACCCGGTTGCCGCGTTCTTCCTTCCACCACTGCGCGGTGATGTCCTCCGGGTACCGGCGCTCCAGTTCACGGGCCAGCGCGACCGCGGCCGCCCGCACCTGATAGCCGTCCCACTTCGGCTCCAGCGCGGAGTACAGATGCAGACCGCGGGACCCGGAGGTCTTGATCCAGGATTCGATGCCGAGTTCGGCGAGCAGATCCCTGGTGCGGACGGCGGCGTGCCGCAGATCGGCGAAGGTGATGCCAGGCGAGGGATCGAGGTCGATGCGCAGCTCGTCGGAAATCTCCAGATTGTCGGCCCGGTTGGGCCAGACGTGGAATCCGAGGCACCCTTGGTTCACCGCCCACAGGATATGGGCCAGATCGTGGGCCACGAGGGCGTCGCTGGTGGTGCCGTTGGGCGTGGACACCTCCACGGTGCGCAGCCACCGCGGCGCGGATTTCGGCACCCGCTTCTGGAACCAGGATTTGCCCGATGCCCCGTCCGGGTAGCGCTCCAGCAGCAGCGGCCGCCCGCCGACCACGTTCAGGAAGGGTTCGGCGACCGCTTGGTAGTACCGCACCAGATCGAGTTTCGTCTCGCCGCGCTTGGAGAAATAGACCTTGTCCGGGTTGCTGATCGTGACGGTCCGGCCGTCGGTCTCGATGTCGAGGGACTCGCTCATCGCGCCGCGCCTTCGCCGAACAGCGTGCTCAGTTCCGCGGGCGCGACTTCGTCGAGCTGGGCGTAGGTGCACGACTGCGGGGTCCGGTCGGGCCGGAACCGCACCAGCCTGCCGCCGTGGCGCAGCCGCCCCGACTGCACGTGCTCGTAGCGCACCTCGGCGACCAGTTCCGGCCGCAGCGCCTCCCAGGACAGATCCTTGCCGCCGGTCCAGCGGCTGACGCCGCCGGGCATCTTGCCGTCCGCGGCGGCCTGCGCCGCGGCGTCGGCCCAGTCCCGCCACGGGTGGCTGTCCAGCGCGTTCTCCCGCAGCGGAGCGAGCTCCTCGATCAGTTCCGTGCGCCGCGCCGCGGTGAAGCTGCTGGCCACGCCGACATGGTGCAGGTGGCCCTCGTCGTCGAAGAGCCCGAGCAGCAGCGAACCGACTCCGGCCCCGTCTTTGTGCCAGCGGAAACCCGCCACCACACAGTCGGCGGTGCGCTCGTGCTTGACCTTCAGCATGACCCGCTTGTCCTGGAAATAGGCGAGGTCGTCGGGCTTGACCATCACGCCGTCGAATCCGGCGCCCTCGAAACGGGTGAACCAGTCCTCGGCCACCTCGGGGTCGTGGGTGAGCGGTGTGAGATGGACGCGCGCGAGGGCGGTGTCCAGAATCGTCTCCAGCAGGCGCCTGCGCTCGGTGAACGGCGCGCCGGTCAGGTCGTCGTCGCCGAGTGCGAGCAGATCGAAGGCGACGAAACTGGCCGGCGTCTCCGCGGCCAGCTTGGCGACCCGGGACGCGGCCGGGTGCAGGCGGTTCTGCAGGGTGTCGAAGTCCAGGCCCTGCTCGGTGACCACCACGATCTCGCCGTCCACCACGCAGCGATCGGGCAGCGCCTGCTTCAGCAACTCGGCGACCTCGGGAAAATACCTGGTCAAGGGCCGGTCGTTGCGCGACCCCAGCTCCACCTCGTCGCCGTCGCGGAACACGATGCAGCGGAAGCCGTCCCATTTGGGTTCGTAGCTGAAGCCCGGCTCGCGGGGCACCGCGGGCGCGGATTTGGCCAGCATCGGCCGCACTGGCGGCATCACCGGTAGGTCCACGCGATCCTCCTCGGGTTCGATCCTCACCCATACCGACGGCGCGCGCGAAGCGAACTCATCGGTATGCGGCCGCGGCTCGATCGTAGGCGTGGGCCCCGACAGGATCGTGGAACCCGCCGCTCAGTTCTCCAGCCAGCCGTGCTGGTCGGCGAACGCGGTGAGCCGGTCGCGAATGGTGAGGATCTCGCCCGCGGTGAGCGCGGGGCTGGCGTCCAAGAGCAGTTCGGTGATCAGGCGCTTGTGCTCGGCGACGGTGAGCTGTCCCGAACCCGTCCGGTCCTTTCCCTTGTGCCGTGCGGGTGGCGCGGGCGACCCGCCGACCACGGTGAGATTCACCGCCTTGGGACCGCGGTCGCCTTCGGTCACCTCGAATTCGAACACCCGCCCCTGCCGCAACTCGTCCTCGTCCAGGCCGATGTCGTTGACGTGGACGAACACGTCGGGCCCACCGTCCTCCGGCCGAATGAATCCGAATCCCCGAGAGCTGTCGAACGACACCAATTTCCCGATGGACACCAACACCCGCTCCTCGTCGCCGTCGCTACCCGGCCACTTTAACTCGCGTTTTCGCCGTCGTCGGAGGAAAGAGCCTTTTGCAACGAATGGAAAACCGTCAGTCCCTGACCGACCATTCCGTTCACCAGTTCGCTCACTCCGTCGGGTCCGTTCAGCACGGTCAGATTCGCGTTCGCCAACCCGTTCGACGCCTGCCGCACGATTTCCGGTAGTTGTTCGATCAACAACTGATCCAGCGCGATCCGATTGTTCGACGCGGCCGCCGCGGCTTGGATACGGGTGCGATCCGCCTCCGCCTCGGCCAGGATGCGCACCCGATCCGCCTCGGCCTGAGCAGGTTTCACGACCTCGGCCTGCAACTGCTGCTCCCGCAGCTCGGCTTCCTTGCGCGCCTGCTCGGCCTGGGCGGTGAGCACCTCCTGCAACGCCATCGCCTCGGCGAGCGGGCCTGCCTGCGCGGCCTCGGCGTTGGCCTTGTCGATATCGCGCTGGTATTGCGCGCGCAGGATCGCCGTCTCGCGCTGATATTCCGCCTGCCTGCGCTGGGATTCCTGCTCGGCCTGCGCCGCCGCCTGCGCGGCCTGCGATTGCGCGATCTGCGCGTCGCGCTGCACGGCGGCATTGTGCGGCGCGGCCAGGGCGGCGATATAGCCGAGGTTGCCGTCGTCGATGGACTGGATCTGGAAGGAATCGACCCACAGGCCGATATTGCTCATCTCGACTTTCGACGCGACGAGCACTTCGTCGGCCAGTTTCTGGCGCTCCCGGATGATCTCCTCGACCGTCATCGAGCCGACGATGGAGCGCAGGTGCCCGGAAAAGATGCGCCCGGTCAGCACCGACATCTCCCGCTCCTGCTCGGAGAGGAACCGCTGGGCGGCGTTCACGATGGACTGGGTGTCGTTGGCGACCTTGAACGCGATCACCGCGCGCACGTCGAGCTGGATGGCCTGCTTGGTGACGCACCGCTCCTTGATCTCGGATTCGAACATCGCCAGCGACAGGTAGCGCACCTTGCGGAACAGCGGAACCACCCAGGCGCCGCGCCCGATGATCACCTTGAACGGTGCGTTGTCCCGGCTCTTGCCGCCGCTGACCAGCATCGCCTCATCCGGGTCCGGCACGTGGTAACCCAGCACGTCTGTCTCCCTTACTGTCTCAGGTTTCTCCGGCCGGATCCGGGGTGAGCGGAATCCACGAGACGACGTCGACGACGCGCCCCGGATGGACCGCGATGACGAGCACAGCCGCACCGGCCGGGATCGGCTCGGTGGACTGTGCGATGTACAGCTCGGTTCCCCCGCGAATCGCGACCAGGACCTCGCCCAGCGTCCCGGCACCTCGGATCGGCGATGTGAGCGTACCCGTCAAACCCACCACGGGGTCGGTCATCCCGCGATCTCCTTCTTCCGGTTCCCGGACCGCCACCCTACGTCTCGCACAGCGCTTTTCGATATCGGCCGCGGCGGACGGCCGCGACGGCGCGGGTATGTTTCTTGCATGGCAGGTCGGCTGGCGCTGGTGGTGGGGTCGGAATGCGCGGCGCTGGGAGAACTGGGTTTCACCGACGAACTCGCCCAAGGGCTGTACGGAAGCCTGACCGACGCGGGCGGCTGGCGGCCTGCGATCGAAGTCGACGGACCGGTGCTCAATCCGACTGTCGCGCAATTGATCACCGCCGTGGACGCCGCGTTCGCGGCGGCATCGCAGCGGCAGGCCACGCTGCTGCTCGGCTTCATCGGGCACGGCGTCGCGACGACCTCCGAGGACTTCTACCTGCTCGGCCACGATTCCCCCGCGGATCCCACCTCGCACAACGCCTTCCATCTGACCCAGGAGATCCGCGAGCGGCTCGACCGCGCCGCGCTGGACGGGCTGGTGCTGCTCGTGGACGCTTGCGAAGCCGGTCAGGGCGTGCAAGGGGCCGCGCGCCGGTGGACCGATCTGCTGGCGCAGTCGGGCGGCCGGATGGAACTGCTGGTCGCCTCGGGTGACGGACCCGCCTACTCCGGGTGCTTCACCCGCGCCATGCTCGCCACCTTCGACCTGGGCCTGCCGCTGCGCGGCGAGAACCTGCTGCCCTCGGACCTGGTCGATCCGATCGCCGTGCAGTGCACCCACCAGCAGCCGCAGCATCTGTCCTTCAGCTCCGGCGCGGTGTCCACCACGCAGGGCGTCGACCCCGGCCTGTGGCTGGTGCCGAACACCGCGCGTCATCGCGACGCGGTGAGCGGGCGTTCGGCGGCCGGGTTCGTCGACCAGCTCACCCGCAGCCTGCTGTTGACGCCTGACGTCCGCGAGCGGCTGGACGCGATCGTCGACGCGGGCAGCCACCGGCTGCGGGCGGTGCTGGGGCCCGCGGGCGTGGGGAAGTCCACGCTGCTGGCGATGCTGATCCGGCCCAGCCTGGTCGACGGGCTCGCCGTCACCCCCGACTACATCACCGCCGCGGTGTTCCTCACGGTCAACAGCTCGGTGGAGTCGGTGGCCGCGGAGCTGGCCGCGCAGCTGGACGCGCGGCTGCCCGGTTTCCCGGAAGCGGCGCGCGCGGCGCGGGCGCATCGGCCCCGCGACGAGTTCGACATCTTCGACATCCTGGTCCGCCGCCCGCTGGCGCGCCTGTCCACGGCCGGACGCCGGGTCACCTTGGTGTTCGACGGGCTCAATCAGCCGCAGGAAGGGACCAGGCGGCTGCTCGTGGCGGCGATCGCCGATCTCACCCGCCGCGAAGACCTCCGGTACGTGCGGGTGATCGTCGGCATCCGGCCCGGGACCGGCGTCGAGGACGATCCAGGTCTGGCGCATATGTACCGCATCGATGTCGCCGAACCGGCGGCCGACGACATCGCCGCCGTGGTGGACTCGGCGCGCGGCACGGCGCCGGTCGGCCCGGTCGACTGGATCGGCTGGATTAAGCGGCTGCTGGCGGAGACCCCGACCGACGCGAGCGGTTCGCGCGTGGTCTCCGGCGGCTGGCTGGTGGCGCGCATCCTGCTGGAGGTCGCGTCCGGGTTGACCGACGGCGCGGTCGCCTCCGGGATCGGCCTGGACCGGGTCATCGCGCTACGCGTGGAGACCGCGTTGCGCGGGGTGGACCCCGCGACCGCGAGCGACGTGGCGGCTCTGCTCGGGCTACTGGTCGCGGCGGGTGTCGGCCCGGTGCTGCCGCTGGAGTTGCTGGATTCGGCCCTGTTGTCGCTCGGCGTCGACCTGAGCGCCGCCCGGGTCCGCGACTTCGCGGTGAATTTCGGCGCGTTGGTCACCCGCAGTCATCCCGGTACCGTGCGCGAGTCGCTCGGCGTGACCCACAGCGCGTTCCTGCCCGCGCTGCGTGCGGAATGCCACCGTCTCGGTGTGCGCATCGCGGACGCGCACCGTGCCCTGGTCGCGGCGATCCAGGCCGATGACACCGACCGGGCCGCCGACTACGCGCGGGGCGCGGCGGTGCGTCACTGCCTGGCCTACGGTGACTCCGCCTTGGCGATCGATTTCCTGATGAAGCTGGAAACCGGCAGGTCGGCCGACGACCGCGACCTGTGGGCCGCGTGGGCGCCCGACTTCGTCGATGCACTCGGGCCCGACCACCCCGACACCTTCACCACGCGGCAGCGGGGCGCCTATCACCGCGCCGAGAGCGGCGATCTGGTCGGCGCCGTCGCCGATTTCGAGCGATTGCTCGCCGACCGGTTGCGGGTGTTCGGCGCCGACGACCCGGCCACCTTGGACACCCGCGACAACCTGGCCGGCTACCGCGCCCGCTGCGGTGACTACTCCGGCGCAGGCGCGGAATTCGAGCAACTGCTGACCGACCAGCTGCGCCTGCTCGGCCCCGACCATCCCGAAACCCTGCGCACCAGGAACAATCTGGCGTCCAACCGCGGCGACATCGGCGATTTCGCCGGGGCGATCACCCGATTCGAACAGCTGCGCACCGACCGGGCCCGCGTGCTGGGCGCCGACCATCCGGACACCCTGCGCACCCGCAACAGCCTGGCGTACTGGCGGGCCGACAGCGGCGATCTCGCCGGCGCCCGCGCCGAATTCGAGCAACTGGTGGCCGACTACTTGCGCGTCTTCGGGCCCGACCACCCGAACACACTCGGCGCGCGCAACAACCTCGCGGCCTTCCGCGCGCGCAGCGGCGATCTGGCCGGGGCGGGCGCGGAGTTCACCCGGCTGCTCGACGACCGCCTGCGGGTGCTCGGCCCGGACCACCCCGACACGCTGCTCACCCGCGGGCGGTTGGCCGGATACCGCGCCGACAGCGGCGACCTCGCGGGCGCGATCGTCGACTGGGAGAAACTGCTCGCCGACCGGTTGCGGGTGCTCGGCCCGGATCATCCCGACACCTTCGCCACCCGCAACGAACTCGCCGGCTGCCGCGCCCGGCACGGCGACCTCACCCGCGCGGTCGCGGAACTGGAGGTCCTGCTGGTCGCGGAGTTGCGTGCGCTGGGCCCCAATCACGCGGCCACCATCCGCACCAAGAACACTCTGGCGTACTGGCGGGGCCAGGCCGGGGACTGAACGCTCGGCCGCGCGCGGCGGGTGGCGTCAGGAGCGATAGAGCGAGCGATACACGGTGAGCATCGCCAGGCAGTGCTCGATGATCTGCTCGCGGGTGGCCCGCAGCGAGCCGTTCAGCCACGCCGAGAACATGCCCGCGTTCCCGCTGGCCATGGTCACGGCCGCCAGCCTGCGCTTGACCGGGTCGTCGATGTGGCCGAACAGATGATCCTGCATGACCCGGGTGAAGACCGGCATCACCGCGAAGGTGGTCTGCCCGAGTCCGGTGCTGGAATACGGCTCGACCAGGAACAGCCGCGATTTGCGCGGGTCGGCGAGCACCTTGTCCACCAGGATCTCCGACAGCGCGCGGTCACGGGACGGGTCATCGGTGGCCGCGAAGGCCGTCATCGGCTCCAGGAATTCGTCGGCGACCTGGCGGTACAGCACGTCCAGCAACTCGTCGCGGCTGGCGAAGCTCTCGTAGAAGTAGCGGTCGGTGAGATTGGCCTTGCGGCACACCGCCCGCATGGTGACCCCGCTCGCGCCCGACTCCCCGATCAGGTCGAGCGCCGCCTCCAGCAGCGTCGCCCGCCGCGTCTCCCTGCGCTCGGTGAGCGTCGTCCCACCCCAGATCCGCGGGCCCCCGTCGTCGTCTGCTTCCTGACCTGTCTGCACGGCCCCACGATAATGCCTGGCGGCACACCCCGGCGCGGCCCGCTCCGGCCCCGGCCTGCGGGGTCTTGCCGAAATGAATCCCGCGCCGTCACGGCGTGGTAACTGTCGGTTTACTCCTCCCCGGTTACCTTCCCCGGGTCTCTCGGCGGTTCGGTAGTGGAGGGTCCGTTGCTGTCGGGCTTTCCCGTCGAGCCGGTGACCTGACGGCACACATCCTGGCGTCAACCTCGTTCCAGCGGCAGTCCGGCGTCGCGCCAGGCGACGACGCCTCCGGCCAGACTCGCGGCGTCGTATCCGGCTCGGCGCGCCCGTGCGGCGAACCGCACCGACAGCTCCCCGACGGGGCAGACGAAGACGACGGGGCGCGAGCGCGGGAACGGGATGCCGTGGCCGAACATGTCGTCGAGCTGGTCGTCGCGAATGTTCATCGCGCCGGGCACGTGCCCGATCCGGTAGGCCATCGCGCCACGGCTGTCCACGATGGTCGGCCGGCCGGTCCGGTCCAGTGCGTCGAGTTGCTCGGGCGACAGACGCGGCACCGCGGCCAGTTCGGCCTCGGTCGGCGCCGCGTCGCGCTCGGCGCGGCCGAACAATTCCGGCCTGCGCTTCTTGATGTAGGACAGGTACGGCTCGAGCCGATCGCAGACGATGAACACCGCGACGATCGGGTCGTCCGGGGCGGCCGGATCCAGCGCGCCGAGCGTCTCCAGCGCGGCGGCGTAGCCCGCGCCGCTGGTCGGCCCGGCCAGCACGCCGTATCCGGTGGCCAGGCGCAGGGTCGCGTCCACGGCGTCGCCCGCCGACACGGTGACGATCCGGTCGTAGAAGTCGGGCTGGAACAGCCCCACATCCCACATCTCGGTCTCCGATCGGATGCCGGGTACGAAGTCCGAGCGCTCCGAAACCACGGCGACAGTGCGCATTTCGGGATGGTGCTTGCGCAGGTAGGTGGCGGTCCCTCTGGTGGAGCCGGTGGTGCCGAGCCCGCCGAACAGATAATCGATCCTGGCGACGCCGTCGGCGGCCAGGTCCTCGTGGATCTCGCGTCCGGTGCCGTGGTGGTGCGCCTCGATGTTCTTCTCGTTGGTGTACTGCGACAGATGCCGGTACGCGCCGGGCTGTTGCGCCATGGTCGACTCGATCACCGAATAGACGTCGTTCGGTGTGGTGGGATCGGGGCACTCGGACAGCCCGGGCAATTCGACGATCTCGGTGCCGAACAGCTGCAGCAGATCACGGACTTCGCTCACCTTGATGCGGTTGGTGACCGCGCGCAGGTCGATGCCGTGCACCGCGCCGAGGACACGCAGCGCCTTGGCCGTGTTCCCGCTGGACGCTTCGATGAGTGTCTGCCCGCTCGCGCGGATCTCGACGAGATCGTCGCGCAGCATAGCCCAGGCGACCCGGTCCTTGACCGAGCCGAACGGGTTGTGCGACTCCAGTTTCGCGTACAACTCGACGTTCGGCAGTCCGTGCACCGCGGGGTCGAGCCGCAGCAGCGGCGTGTTGCCGATGAGTTCGGTGATGTGGTCGTATCGCATTCAGGACGCCTCGACGGATCGGACCGGGCTGGTGACAGAGTGGGCGGCGCGCGACGCGACGGGGAAGCCGGGCTCGTACTCGGCGTCGGGGACGATCCGGAACCCGTCACTCCCGCGGGTGACCGCGAATTTCGCCAGGAGCGGATGCATGGAGGCCGTTGCCGCGGACAGGTCCATGTGGTAGGCGGCGGTATTGGGGAACACCACCGTATCCCCGGGCTGGGGCCGAGCGGGCAGCCACACCTTGTGATTGGTGATCAGGTCGCGTTCCAGGCACAGCCGTCCGGCGAGGTAGACGCCGACCGGGCCGGCCGCGTGGCCCTCGCCCGCGCGTGGCAGGAGGATCGGATCGACCATGACCTCTTGATCGGCGGGCGTCACCGCGTCGCGGCTGAGGTCGACATGCACCAGCACGCTGCCGTCGGCGACCTCTTTGACGAACTCGACGGTGGCCACCGTGATGCCCGCGTGGTCGACCAGCGCCTTGCCGGGCTCCAGCCACAACTCCAACAGATTGTCGCCGGTCACTTGCGCCACCGTGCGCCCGCCGTGCCGCTCCAGCGGGGCGTCGAGCAGATCGGCGAGCATGCGGTCGGCGGGAACGGTGTTGGCGTACTTGTGGAACACCGGCGTGCCGTGCACGGCGCCGCCCGCCACGTGATAGCCGAAGGTGTTGCTGCCCCAGGTCATCGGCTCCCCGCGGCCGAGCAGCGACTCGCGCAGCGCGAGCACGTAGGCGTCGAATCGTTCGGCGTCGGCGGTGAACACCTGCCGGAACCCGCCGCCGATGTCGAGCACCGACGGGGTGAGCCCGCGCTCGTAGGCTTGCTCGATCAATCGCAGGCAGGAGTCGATCGCACGGACGCGCTCGCCGAGGTCACCGGAGTCGAGGTGGAAGGCGAACCCCAGGAAGGCGACTCGCCCGCGCTGTGCCGACAACAGATCGAAAGCCTGCTCGATGTGTGCCGGCGGCATCCCGAACCGGCTCACCTGACCCGGGTCGAATCCGGAAAGACGCAGCAGCACGGGGACTTCCGCGCCCGGCGCGGCCAGTTCCGCGATGCGGCCCAATTCCCATAGGTTGTCCACGTTGATCGTCACCCCGCGGTCGACGAGGTCGCGCAGGAATGCTTCGCCTTTCGGACCGGTGACCTCGACGCGTGGCGGATCGAACCCGGCGGCGAGCGCGCAGGCCAGTTCGTGCGGTGAGGCGACGTCGATGGCGATGCCCGCGCGTGCGGCGGTGCGGACGAACGCGCGGGACTGATTCACCTTGTGCGCGTAGCAGAGGCGGTGCCCGGGAAGCCGTCGCTCGAGCACGGCGCGAAGGCGCAGCAGATTGTCCGAGTAGACCTGGGGGAATACCAGATGCGCCGGGGATCCGAAGCGCGTCAGCGTCTCTGTCGCCAGACCCGGGGTGTCGAGAAAGGCGCGCACCGCCGGATGCACCTTCGCGGGCAGCGCAGGCGGCCACGGCGTCATACGGCGGCTTCCGACGACTCGGTGACCTCGGCTCGCGGCGCGTCGTCGGGGCGTTGCGCGACCGGGTTGTAGCCGCCGTCCCGGATCGCCTCGAATGCCCGGGCCCGGTTGCGCGGGCTGCGGAACTCGGCCACCACCCGCTTGCTGTCCAGGTCGATCTCGACCACGCGGATGTCCATCGACTCCAGCACGCCGCCGATCGTGCGGACGCAATGCTTGCAGGTCATATCGGGCACGTAGAACACCTGATCCTCGGCGGTGGCGGCCCGGTCGGCGGTCGCGTCGTCGAATTCGGCGCTCACCTCGGCGATCGCACAGTGGTCCACGATCGCGGTGAACGTCGCGACGAACCGGTCGACCAGCAGCGGGAGGATGCTGAAGTGCCCGCTGTCGAGCTGATGGGGTGTGGTCGCCGGGCAGGCCGGATGGCTGCCCGCGGGCAGCAGCGCGTACTGCCGGGAGATCAGGTCGAGATCGTCGTGGTACTTGGCGGTCGCCTCGGCGACCGTGAGACCTTCGGTCGTCGTGGCGCGTTCCATCACGGAGTGCGCGTCGGCGATGGTGGCGTCCTTCATCGCGCGCAGGGTGGCCACCGTCTCCGCCGAATAGCGCAGGGTGCCGTCGGGCTGTACGGCGAGGGTCACCGGGATCATGCCGCGCCGATAGGTCGAGGCCTGCAACTCCCAGAACCATCGCGTGGCCACCGCGGCGAAGATGCCGGACGCGCGCAGGGCCTCGGCGAACGCGGCGGCATCACGGTGCGGCGTCTGGGCGGCCAGCAGCGCGTGCTGGGCCAGCACGCGTCCCGCCGCCTCGATGCCGACCCGGAAGATGTCGCGTGGGTCGTGGTCGGTGGTCGTGCCCGCCAGAACGGCGTGTTCGTCCGGTCCGAGTGCCGCGATCCGCGCGGCGAAGGCGGTATCGGTGTCCAGTCGACGCCACAGCGCCAAGACGGTCTCGCGCATCGCGATCGGCACCACCGGGCCCAGGCCGCCGGCGCGGAAATGCCCGGTATTCGGGATGCCGTCGCTGTCGGTCCACGCGATCCGGTGTGTCGCACTGGTCACCTGATCCGCGCGGCACGGGCGCATGAACCGCTCCAGATACAGTCGCTGCGAGTAGGTGAGATGGCTACGGGGCTCGGGACGCAAAGCGGCACAGGTGTATTCGAATCGGCGATGCGGGGGAGAGGGGACCGGCTCGGTGAACAACCCCGGCTGCGCCAAGTCGGCCAGCACCCTGGACGCGGCCCGCCGGTCGTAGCGGGGGATGTCGTTACTCACGTAACCTCCTCGGCGATGGTTCGCACGCAGGCGACGAATCGGTCGATCTCGTCGGGCGTGTTGTAGATGTGCGTGCTGACCCGCACCGAGCCCGCGCCGTCGGTGGCGGCGGGGACGCAGTGCGCACCGGTGCGCACCAGGAAACCCAGTTCGCCGAGGACGAATCCCGCGTCGGTCGCCGAGATCCCGTCCAGGGTGAAGGAGACGATGCCGTAGCCGACCTCGCACGCCGCGTGCGCCGGGCCTGGCAGGAACTCCAGGCCGGGGACCGGCCGCAATCCTTCGATCAGGCGCAGGGTCAAGGCGCGGTTGTGCGCTGCGACGATGTCCAGGCCGAACGATTCCAGCACGTCCAGGGCGCTGCCGAGGGCGAGGATGCCGGGGATGTCGGGCGTGCCGCCTTCCAGCAGCGCGGGCATCGGCCCCGGCCGCAATCCGTCCGGATCCGGCCCGGCGCCGGAATTGCCGCCGGGCAGGAACGGCACCAATCGGTCGTGTACGCGCCGGCGGCAGTACAGGATGCCGGTGCCCGGCGCGCCGAACATCTTGTGCGCGGCGAAGATCGCGAAATCCGCGCCCAGCGCGGTCACGTCGACCGGGAGATGCCCGCCGCTCTGTGCGCAGTCGAAGCACAGCAGGATGGCGGGGTCGATCCGGCCGTGCAATTCCTCCAGCGTGCTGAGGCCGCCGTAGACGTGGTGCAGGTGCCCGGTCGTGATCAGCCGGGTGCGCGGGGTGATCTTGGCGAGGATGTCGTCGGTGTCCGCCTCGCCGGCGGCGGTCACCCGGTAGGGGATCAGACGGATGCGCCGGCCGAAGCGGGCGAGCAGCCCGCGCAGGTGCTGCCACGGATAGACGTTGGACGCGTGATCGCTCGTGTTGTACAAGATCTCGTCACCGTCGGCGAGCGCCGCCAGGCCCCACGACAGCGCGACGGCGTTGAGCGCGGCGGTGGCGCCGGCGGTGAAGACCACCTCGTCCGGGTGCTCGGCGCCGATGAACGCGGCGGTGCGTTCCCGGATCCGGGCGATGCGCGCGGTGAGTCCGGTGGCCCAGGGGTAGGTGCCGCGCCCGACGTTGGCCGTGCCGTTGCTGTGATAACGGTGGATGGTCTCGATGACCGGCAGCGGCTTCTGCGTGGTGGCGGCGCTGTCCAGGTAGACCTCGGCGGCGCCGGCCAGTGCGGGGAACATCGACCGCACCGCGGCCGGGGCGAACCGGGGAGTCTCCGCCGTCCGCGTCACCGGCGATCTCTGGCCGGGGGACCGCAACGTGACGCTCCCTTCGCCGGGGTAACTCGGACGTCACCCACGATACGCATTATCGGTTCGGACTTCGAACACTTGTCGCATACAACGTCTTTCACGACTAGCCTGGAAGGTATGCCTCTGACCGTGCAAGAGCGTCAAGAGTTCCTGGCACAGCCGCATGTCGCGGCATTCTCGGTGGCCGCGGGCGCCGCTCGTGGTCCCCTCACCGTCCCGATCTGGTACCAGTACCACCCTGGGGGCGAGGTATGGATCCTGACCGGCCCGGAGTCGCAGAAGATGCGCCATCTCCGGGAGACCGGTCGATTCAGTCTGATGGTGCAGCAGGTCGAACCAACGGTGCGGTACGTGAGCGTGGAGGGCCCGGTTGTCCGGACCGCCCCGATGACCGACGAGCTGCACCGCGAGATGACCGCGCGCTACCTGCCTGCCGAATCGGTGGACGCCTATCTGAAGGCGGCCGAGGCCTACGGTCCGCAGGTCGCCGTCTACCTGCGGCCGGAGCACTGGCTGTCGGCCGATCTGGGCGACCCGAGCACGCTCTAGTACCTGCCCTGCAGGTAGTCGACGAGGTGTTCGCGCTCGGTCGCCAACTCGGAGATCGCGCTCTTGACCACGTCGCCGATGCTGACGATGCCGACCAGCCTGCCCCCGTCCACGACCGGCAGATGCCGGATGCGGTGCTCTGTCATGGTGCGGCGCAGCCCGTCGACCCGGTCGTCCGGTGCGCAGGTGCGCACCGCGGCGGTCATGATCGCCGAGACCGGCGTGTCCAGCAGCTCCGCGCCGCGGGCGTGCAGACTGCGCACCACATCGCGCTCGGAGACGATGCCCGCGATCGCGGCGCCGTCGGCGGAGACGACGACCGCGCCGATGTTCCGCTCGGCCAGGGTGGCCAGCAGCGCGCGTACTGTCGTCTCGGGTGCGACCGTGGCCACGTCGCTGCCCTTCCTGCGCAGGATCTCCGAAATTCGCATATTCACCATCCAGACGTCGCGGCACTACCAGGATCGCAAGTCAGCGCTCCGGTGACCAGCACGAATCCGTTACAGGTCGCGGTTCGGTCACGGGACGCAGGTCAGAGACGGCGTGCGACACTGCGGTCCAGATCCCGGGCCAGCAGAGCGATCGCCGCCTGGGAGATGCCCGCCGAGGTCGCCAGGTCGATCGAGGTCAATTGGGCGATGCGGCGCAGGCGGTAGTCGACGGTGTTCGGGTGCACGTAGAGCTGGCGCGCGGTGAGCTGCCGGTTCATGTCGTTGCCGAGATAGGCGCGCATGGTGTCGAACAGCTCGGGATGGGCGTCGAGCGGGTCGAGGATGGTCGCGATCCGCCGGGTGGCCGGGCCGCTGCGGGTGAGCTGGTACTCCACCGCCAGATCCGACATCTGGTACAGACCGGGCGGCCGGACGCCGAGGCGCACGAGATTGAGCAGCTCGTGCGCCTGGTCGGCGGATTCGGGGATCTGATCGGTGTCGGTCGGCACGACGGTCGCGGTGAGCGGGACCTCGGCGGCGTCGGCCAACAGCTCGAGCGTCGCGGTCGTGAGGGCGGTCTCGGCCCCCTCGCCCAGCGGGATGAGCAGTGTGCCGCCCTTGGCGCTGAGCAGGGCGAGCGCGCGGGAGGCGAACACGGTGGCCAGCTCGGACTGCAGCCGACGTAGTTTGCGGCGTGCCGCGACGTTCCCGTCGACGCGCGGGTCGCGTTCGTCCGGATGGTCCGGAATGGACAGGGCGACAACCTGATACGACTCCGCGATCGGAATGCCGGTCTGTCGCGCCAGAGCCGAGCTGCCGCGACCGCTGAGCAGCGCCGAGGCGAGCGTCTGCGCCGCCGTCTGGTGCTCCTTGGCGACCAGGTGCTGCTCGTCGACGTAGGCGTCGGAGACCGCCGCGGTGATCGCCTCGAGCAGTTCGAGCAGTAGATCGGCGGCGACCAGGACCTCCTCCACGTCGTCGGCCTCCGCCGGCGCGGTGACCAGACCGAAGGCGATGCGCAGTCCTTCGTGGTAGGCGCGCAGGATGGTGCTCAGCGGCACGCCCTCCCTGGCCCAGCGGGCGGCCGCCGCCCGGACCGGACCGAGCTGGTGCTCGTCCGGCACGGTGCGCTTGTCGAACATCTCGGCGGCGAGGTTCAGGCAGCTGCGGGTGAGTTTTGTGACGTCACCGCGTAATTGCTCGCCGGGCAGGGTGCGGCAGGGAGCCATGACGTTCTCGAAGTATCCGACCATGTGCGAGGCCACGCTGTCGGTGTTCTGCAGGGGCACCGAAGCCGGCTGTCCGCCGATTTCCAGCACCGGGTCGGACGAGTCGGTGGACAGATCCAACGCGGAGTAGGTCATTACGAGTTCGCTCCCCAATGCCACGCCGGGCGTGCGAGATATCGCGCCCGGGTCGATCGATCACTATACGAAAGGGGCGTGTGCAGGGGGAGCGATCCGTGAGATCGTCCGGCACTCGGCCCTTTCCCGCGACCGCGCTGGCCCGTGCAGATGCCGAGGGCGAAATGTCGCGCTCCCGTCACTACGCCGGCGGGGATACGCGCTGCGCCGAATGCTGCTGTGCCGAGCGAAGGGTGGATCTACTCGTCGTCCAGCCCGGCTGACAAGTAGGCGGCGGCCGCCAGCCATTGCCTGCACTGCGGGCCGTGGACCTCGTGCGCGGAGAGAATGTCGCGCGCCTGCCGGTAGGTGAGGCCGCGGGGCTCGGCCCCGCAATCGGACGTGGCGAACTCCGGTGCCGGGTAGTGGCGCAGAGGTTCGCCGCCGCCATCGATGACGGCAACCCGAGGAGAAGTTCGAAATGGCTCGATCATTCGACAACCCCTCGCGTCCGACGTGCGGCGAGGAGGTCGACGTGCCGGCGACGCAAGCTCGAACTCCCTGCGTACCTCCCCGATTTCGAGTTCGAGTCTATGCCTCCGTCGCTTGCAAATGCAAGTACATCTGCACGATCGGCCGCCGGAAAATGCGGCGGCGGTCGCCGGTGCGAGACCGGCGACCGCCGCTGTGCCGCTTGCGGTTTGGCGTCCAGGGGCCTTACGGCTTGCGAGCGACCCCGCCGTAGGCGGAGATCGGCCGGGACTCGCCCACCTCCGTGGCGCCTGCGCGCCACTGCGTGATGGACACGAAGCCCGGCTCCACCAGGTCCAGGCCGTCGAAGACCGCCTTGATCTGCGCTTGCGGGCGGGGGACATAAGGAGTGCCACCGGTGCCGGTGTAGTTCTCGCACAGCGTGACGTACGCCTTGCTGTCGTCGGTGCCGTCCCACAGCACCAGATGACTGCCCGAGGGCACGGCCTCGAGCACCGTGTGCACGATCCGCAGGAGTTCGTCGTAACTCTTGGCGTGGCCGAGTACGCCCATGAACATCACGCCGATGGGCTCGTTGAAGTTCAGGACGTTCTTGGCGTCGGCGATGATCCGCTCGGGATCGTGGTAATCGGCGTCGATGTAGGTGGTGACGCCTTCCGGCGTGGTGGAGGTGAGCAGCGCACGCGCGTGCGTGAGCACCAAGGGGTCGTTGTCCACGTAGACGATCCGGGACTCCGGCGCCACGCTCTGGGCGACCTCGTGGGTGTTCTGCATGGTGGGCAGGCCGGTCCCGATATCGAGGAACTGGCGGATGCCCACCTCGCCTGCGAGGTAGCGCACGGCGCGGATCAGGAACTGGCGCGACTGCACGGCCATGGTGGTGATGTCCGGATCGACCTCGATGCCGGCATCGCCTGCGATGCGGTCGATCTCGTAATAGTCCTTGCCGCCCATCCAGTAGTTCCAGATGCGTGCGGAGTGGGGGATGTCGGTCCGGATGAGAGGGCTGTGGTCTTCGGGCATGGGGTTGTACTCCTCGGCAAAAATGTGTCCGCGACACTGCCGTGCCGGTGGGTGCGTGGGTGCGTCGCGAATGACTGGTACATCCGATGTGCACTGTGACAGTACAAGATTCACACCCGTCCAGCGGGCTGGATCGGGGAGCTGATCTCGGTGTTCGCCAGGCGAGGCGAGCGTGTTTCACATCCTCGGCCCGCCGGTCGCGATCGGCGGCCGCACAGAGGGCGAACTTCGTGCTATCGTCCGGTGTTGGTGCAGATGCAAGAACGTTTGAACGTGCATCTGCACGAACCGAATCGCCTAACTGCGGTAACCGAGGAGTGGGGAAGATGTCGGATACATCCACCAACGAGATCGTCGGAACTTGGCGCAAGAGTTCCTTCAGTAATGCGAGCGGCAACTGCGTCGAGGTGGCCGAAACGGCCAACGGCCAGGTCGCAGTGCGTAACTCGCGGGACCCGGAAGGCGGGGTCCTGATCTACACCCGTCCGGAGATCGATGCGTTCGTGCGCGGCGCGAAGGCCGGGGAGTTCGACTATTTGACTAGCTGAGCGGTAACATTGGCGGTCGGTGCGGTGTGTTTCGCGACAGGTGGTTGTGACACACTGTGGGCAACCCCCGGAGTATCGGAGACGAACTCGATGATCGCTGAACCCGATGACGATGGTCATGTGCAATCCGTTGTCGCGGAACGTGGTCCGACCGTGCTACGCATCGCATTGGGCGGCCAGCTGCGCAAGCTCCGGGAGAAGAAGAACATCACCCGCGAGGCAGCCGGCGAGGCGATCCGGGGATCGCACGCCAAGATCAGTCGTCTCGAACTCGGCCGTACCGGCTTCAAAGAACGTGACATCCGCGACCTGCTGACCCTGTACGGCGTCCACGATCCGGAGGAGCGCGAGTCGTTCCTCGAACTGGCCAGGCAGGCCAACGAGCCCGGCTGGTGGCATCGCTACAGCGACTTGCTGCCCCACTGGTTCGGTACTTACCTCGGTCTGGAGCAGGCCGCGAGCAAGATTCGCACCTATGAGTCGCATCTTGTTCCCGGCTTGCTGCAAACACCCGAATACGCCAGGGCTGTCGTGGCACTCGGGTACGAGGACGGCGACATGGATCGGCGGGTCGCGGTACGTCAGCGCAGGCAGGAGATCCTCTTCCGCTCGGACCCGCCGGTGGTCTGGGCGGTGCTCGACGAAGCCGCGCTGGTGCGGCCCGTCGGCGGCCCGCAGGTGCATCGGGAGCAGATGCTGCACCTGATCCGGCTGGCGAAGCTCCCGAACGTGACGATCCAGGTGCTGCCGTTCACCGCGGGTGAGCACGCCGCGGCGGGGAGTTCTTTCAGCATCCTGCGTTTCGCCGAGCAGGAACTGCCGGACATCGTGTACCTCGAACAATTGACCAGCGCGCTGTATCTCGAGCGCAGACAGGACTTGGCGCTGTACCTGTCGGTGATGGACCGGCTCAGCGTGCAGGCCGAGCGTCCGGACAAGTCGATCGAGATCATGCAGAAGTACGCCGACGGGCACTGAGATCGCGGGATATCAACCGAGCGGCCACCTCCGATATCGGAGGTGGCCGCTCGGTTTTACTTTGCTGTCTAATCGCTCGGCGGCGGTAACCGCCGGAAATACTCGTTTTCGGGTCGACGCCCGACGTCGGTGGCATGGTGGTGACTTTCCACCGGCGTCGGATGACGCGACGAATGTGCTCGTGGCACCGTGTTTTTGTGACTCCCGCCGGGCTCGGACGGCGGGACCCTCTACTGCTTGATGAAACTAGAGGCGATTCGCCAGAATGTCGCGGGCTGCAATGCCTCGAAATCCCAGTCGTCGGCCATCGCGTGCGCGGTGGTGACGATCCGGTCGATATCGAAATCGTGCCGAGTGGCCGCCCCGGTGGATTCGACGGCATGGATGACGTATGCCACGGCGGTTTCCCGGGAGAATTCGGTATCGGTGTGGCCGCTGTGGGCCGGTAATGTGCTCATATGTCTACCGTTCGCTGGCTGGTCGGCCAGTGCGGTGTCGGTTGATCCGAACCGACCGCCGGTAAGTGGATGTTCCATTCGAACGCCCCTGCTTTGTCTGGCGGCGGCAAACCCATGGCGGCTTCGGCCTTCGGCTCGCCCACGCGGCCTCCCCTGATGGTCCCCTGTAAAGCGTTGCGGGACCGAGTTTATGCCGCTGTACCTTTCACATGCAAGCACATCTGCACGATCGATTGCACGTGCGCAGGCCGTATTTCGCGGCCGGATGTTTGCGGATGCGGTGCCCGCCGCGGGATATTCAGTCGCGGCCGAATAGGACGTCCGTGCTGTAATCGATCTGTGTACCGGGCTCGACGAATTGGTCCGCCGCGGCCCGCCAGGCGAGAAAATGTTCGGTGAAACGATGCGCTTCCGCCGCCTCGTCATCGGTGTAGAGCTGGTACAGGAAGAAGCGGTGCGGGTCCACCCGATCTGCGCAGATGTCGAACCGCAGACAGCCGGGCTCGGTCCGCACCGAGGCGTCGGCGCTGCGCGATATGGCCGCCAGGAACTCGGCGCGGGAGCCGGGGCGGATCTTCATCGAGACGATTCGGCTGAACACGGTTGTTCTCCCATCGTGACCGTTGCGGTCGATCGGCAAGGGTGGTAGCGCGCTGCGCGGCACCTCAGACGGCCAGCTGTGCAATTGCCTGGCTAATCGGGGTGTGACCCGAAACAAGTTCGAGGGTCTGCCCGGAGGTGTGCACGGCGGGCAGCAGTCCGGCCAATACCGCCGCGACATCGGCGCGGGGCACGTCGCCGTGCCCGACCGGGGGCGGGGCGAGAGTCACCAGCCCGGTGCCAGGGGAGTCGATCAACCGGCCCGGCCGCAGGATGGTCCAGTCGAGATCCCGACTCCGTAAATCGTTCTCGGCTTGGGTCTTGGCGTCGATATACGCCGCCCACACCTCGTCGGTACCGGGAGCGGGGGGCCGGCCTGCGCCCATCGTGGAGATCTGCAGGAAGCGTCTTACCCCGGTGCGCTCCGCCGCTTCGGCCAACCGGACGGAGCCGCCCAGGTCGACGGTGTATTTGCGGTGGACGCCGCTGCCCGGCCCGGCGCCTGCGGCGAAAATGGCCGCGTCGCAGCCTTTCACCACGTCCGCCACCTCGTCGGCGCCAGCGTTCTCCAGATCGCACAGCACCGGCTCGGCGCCGGTGCCGCGCACGTCATCCGTGTGCTCGGGATTGCGGATCAGGGAAACGACCTCGTGACCGCTCCCGGTGAGCAATGGGGCCAGCAGCATGGCGATCTTCCCATGTCCGCCTGCGATGACGACGCGCATGGATCGCTCCTTCCGGTCGGGGCGGCACCCGTGCTCAGCGCTCGGGACCGCCGGGATTACAGCGTGCCTCGACGGTGGCCTGGTAGCCGACCGCCGGGCGCCACGGTTCCAGGTTCCAGCTCGGCTTGTCCGGCTGGACCAGGCGCGCCCACGCCCAATGGCAGACGAACTGATCGCGCATGCCCGGTGCGTCGGCATCCGCCGACCCGTCGATGACCTCCTGCCACGCCCGTTCGTCCGAGCCGGGAAAGGTGGTCCGCCGACCGGCCTGCGTGGGAAAGACCAGCAGCCGCGGTCCGTCGATCGTCTCGGTCCAGGTGACGTGATCGACCAGCGGCTGTCCCGCGTAGGGGTCGACGGACGGGACGGCGGCCTGCGGTGTCGAGACCGGCGACACCACCGCGCTGCCGAAGGTGGTCGTGGTCGTCGTGCCCGTGGTCGGGCTCGGAGGAGGCCCGGACGCGTCGGCTCCGCAGGCGACCACCGAGGGCAGCAGGCCGGCCGCGAGCAGAACGGCCGCGCTCCGCCGGGTGCGGAGGCCCTGCGGGTACCGCTGCGCCACGGTCGAACCTCCTGTGTTCTCCTCGGCACCGCTTTCCGGCGTGCTCATCCGAGCCTAGCGAGCCCACGCCGCCGCGGCGAGGTTCCCCGGCGGGGCCACCGATTGTGGTGGCTTGCCGGTAGGGCCCGAGGTGGGGATAGTCGGTCGGTGCGATGTGGACGGATCATGGCAGGGGCGGCAGGCGTCGTGGTCTCGGTGACGGTCGCCTTGGCGGGGCCCGCGGACGCGCGGGTGGGCGAGGCGCCGGGCACCGTGACGGATCTGGTGGAGCTGGCGGGGCGGCTGCATGTGGAGGGGGCCACGACCGCCGAACGGCTGACGTATTGGTCGCGTGGCCCGCGCGGGCCGATGCAGAGCACCGAGGTGCTGTATCTGCCCGAAGGCACTCCGCCGGAGGGCGGTTGGCCGATCGTCGCCTACGCGCACGGTACCTCCGGGATCGCCGACGAGTGCGCGTTCACGCTGCAACCCCGGACCTACTACCTGACATCCGTCTACCCGGACCTGCTGCGCGCCGGATACGCGGTCGTGATCTCCGACTATGTCGGACTCGGCACCCCCGGCGTGCATCCCTATCTGGACGGCCCCGCCCAGGCCCGCAGCATCATCGACGGCGTGCGCGCCGCACGGGCGGTCGCCCCCTCGCTCGGTACACGCTGGGCGGTATTCGGTCAGTCGCAGGGCGGGCACGCGGCGTTGTTCACCGCCCACCTCGCATCTGGGGACGCCCCCGAACTCGATCTGCGCGGTGCGGCCTCGACCGGAACGCCGTCGAATCTGGACGCGCTGTTTCCGCTGGCGGGCCCCTGGTTGCCGCGGCTGCCGTTGCAGAAGACGACGACCTACTTCGCCATGCTGCTGGCCGGATTGCGAGCCGGCGCGCCCGAGCTGGACATCGACAGCTATCTGACCCCGATCGGCCGGGACGTGCTGCGCGTCGTGGAGGAGGACTGCGCCACCGAGGCGGATGCCCAGGTGTCCGGCATCGGCATCGGCGCCATGTTGTCGCGGCCGCTGGATGACCCCGCGCTGCTGGCCACCGTGCGCACGATGTTGAAGGTGCCGACCAGTGGCTACGCCGTGCCGCTGTATCTCGGTCAAGGAGTCACCGATCTGGAAGTGCCCGCGCCGCTCACGCTCGAGCTGATCGCGGAACTGCGCTCCTCCGGCACCGATCTGCGGGTGGGCTGGTATCCCGGTGATCATCTGGGTGCGGCGCGGGAAGCGTTCCCCGACGCGCTCGCGTTCCTCCGGGATGTGCTCGACCGGCTCTGAGCCCGCTCATTCAGCGCCAGAGCGAGCGGCACGGTAGCCTGCGCAGGCCGGGACGAACCTGGCCGTCGACGGTGACGGTGAGTCCGGCGTGGGCAGCGGCCGAGGTGAACTCCCATGCCTCGGTCCTGGTCGCCGCGTATTCGAGGACCAGCGCGTCTTCGGGGGTGGGACCGTCGAAGTGGACGGTGATCCGCTGATTCGGCGGATCCAGGATGTCGTCGCGGTCGGCGAGTCTGCGCGCAGTGCCGTCCATGCCACCGTCTCCTTCCTGCCGGTGCGGCAGCCGCGCCGGTAGTTCTGACGGTAAGGGGTCGCCACAGCTGAGAACATGTTCCAGGTTATCGGCTGGAAATGTCACAGAACGGACCTCCTTCGGTGGGGTACAGTCACCAGCCGAGGCGCACGGCCGGCACCGTCCGGGCGGTCGAAAGTTGTGAAATGTCAACATGATCGCGGCGGGCGGTGTTCCGGGCGGTGATGTTGCCGAGGATGAGCACAGCGTTGAATGATTCAGGAGGCACACGTCGATGAGTCAGGGCCCACGTTCGCTGGGTAGGGGAGTGGGGCGACGACGTCTCGCACGTGCGATCGGAGCGATGGCCGCGGGCCTGGTGCTGGTCGCGAGCATGGCCGGTGCGGCGGTCGGCACACCGTTGTACCCCGAGCCCGATCCGGATCCGTTCTATGCGACACCCGCGGATATCGCCGACCGCAAACCCGGCGACGTCATCGCGACCAAGGTGATGCCGCCGCTGGCGATCTTCCCGGAGACCACGGTGACCGTGATCCGGTTCCGGTCGACGAGTTCGGAGGGGAAACCGATCGCGACCACCACCACGGTGCTGACGCCGAAGGCTCATCGGCCCGACGGCCCGCTGCTGTCGTTCCAGCACATCATCAACGGGCTCGGCTCCGAGTGCTCGGTCTCCCGGGTGCTCTACACCGGTGATCCGAATCTGGTCGTGCGGGAAGCGCCCGGCTGGAACGTCCTGCTGGCCCGCGGCTGGAGCGTCGCGCTGCCCGACCACCTCGGCCCGAACTTCGCCTACGGCGCCGCGAAACTCGGCGGGCAGATCACGCTCGACGGGATTCGCGCCGTGAAGCAGGTCGCCGAGCTCGGTGTGCAGCGCAGCCCGGTGGCGATGGTCGGATACTCCGGCGGCGGAATGGCCACCGCGTGGGCGGCGGCCCTGCAGCCGAAGTACGCGCCGGAGCTCGACATCGCGGGCGCGGCCATGGGCGGCGTGCCGATGAATCTGGTGAAGATGCTCGAGGGACTGGGGCTGAACCCGCATCCGGTGTTCGGTCTGGCGTTCGCCGCCGGGTTCGGGCTGGAGCGTGAGTATCCTACTCGGTTCCCGCTGAGCGACCAGCTGAACGAACGGGGTCTGGCCGCCCGCGCGCAGATCGCCAACAGCTGCACCAACGACATCCTCGCCACGGGAGCGGGCCGCGGCGCGCTGGACTTCGCCAAGACGACCTCGATGATCAACGACGACACCGCGCGCGGCGTGGTCGAGGAGAACAGCCTCGAACTCTACGACGGAGTGCCGAAGACGCCGGTGTTCGAATGGCACTCACCGATCGACGGTCTCATCCCGATCGACGCGGTGGTCAACACCGACAAGCGGTGGTGTGCGGCGGGCGCCAGGGTGCAGACCGCGGAGATCCCGGTTCCGGACCATTTGACCGCGGCGGTGCTCGGCATTCCCGCGGCACTGAACTGGCTGGATGCCCGTTTCCGAGGAGAGCCCGCGCCGAGCAATTGCTGAGCGACGCTCGGCGGACGGCCGGACCGGGACCCGTTGTCCGGATACGGGTCTCGGTCCGGTTGTTGCGATATGGATACGCGACAGCACAACTCGGACGCTTTACCGCATGCGGTCCGGGGCGCTGACGTAGCCTGACGTCCTGGCTCCCGGTCTGAACATTTCGGGGGTCGAAGGCCAGTGCGCCCGGGTGCCAGACGACGTTGCCGTTCCGCACCCGAAGGCGTGTGCCATGAGAATCTCGCGTGCCATTGCTGTGGCATTGCTCGCCGCCGGCTTCGTGCTGGCCGTCCCCGCCGCCGCAGAGCCACCGCCCGCCCCGCCACCGGCCGGCGTGTCCGGCGTCCTCCCGCCCGGCGGACTGTTGCCCGCGTTGCAACAACTCATCGATCAAGTGATTCCGCCGCCGCCGATCGCGCCGCTGCCGGAGCCGGCTTTCCCCACGCACGAGGCGACCACACTGTCACCGTCGCTGTCCGCGCTGCGCACGGCCACGCTGCCCGCGCCCGTCGGCGACCCGATGTTCGACCTGCGGCCCGCGAATCTCGGCGAATTGGCCGCGGGAGAGGTCATCGAGGTCCGCGACGTGCGCCCGACCGCAGCGCCGTTGATGCTGCTGCCCATCGAGCGCGCGCTGCTGGTGAAATACCGGACGACGGACGCCCACGGCGCGCCGTCGTACGCCACGGCGACGCTGATCGTCCCCGCCGCACCGTGGCGGGGGCCAGGGCAGCGGCCGGTGGTGGTGAACAACCTGCCCATCGACGCCCTCGGCCGTACCTGCACGCCGGGATACACCCTCGCGCACGGGCTCAATCCCGACACCAGCACCACCGACTTCCTGCCGCCGACGACGCACGTGGCGGCGCTGCGCGGTTACGCCGTGCTGATCCCGGATCACGAGGGTCCTTCGATGGCCTACGCCGAACCGATCGTGGCCGGGCACGCGGTGCTCGACTCGATCCGGGCGGTGCGCGGCTTGTTGCCGGAGGAGTTCGGCGCCGCGCGGTTCGGTCTCACGGGATACTCCGGCGGCGCGATCGCCACCCACGGAGCGGTGAAGTTGATCGACGGCTACGCACCGGAATTGGCGGACGTGATCGTCGGCGCCGCACTGGGCGGCGTGCCCGCCGACTTCGAGATCCTGGCGCGCAGCATGAACGGCAACCTCGCCTCGGCGATCTTCATGGGCGCGGTGTTCGGGATCGGCCGCGAGCGGCCGGAGATCCTGGCCGGGATGAACAATCTCGCCCAGTGGGTGGCCACTTCCCCGGTCAAGAACATGTGCGGCAGCAGCTTCGGAGCGATCGGCGTGCTGATGCTGCCGATCGACATCGCCGCGAATTTCCCCGATCCACTGCATTCCGCGCTGGCCGCGGACATCTATCGGGTGACCAAGATGGCGGGCATGCGGTCGGCCACGCCGCTGTTCATCTACAACGGGGAACAGGAGTTCTGGATCCCGGCCGAGGGCGCTCGCAATCTCTACCTGGAGCAGTGCGGGCTCGGGGTGCCCGCGGTGTACCGCAGTGTGCTCGGTGAGCACATCATCGCCGGTGCGCTCGGCTATCCGGACGCGATGATCTGGCTGGACGACCGGCTGCGGGGATTCCGGGCGCCCGACGAGTGCTGACCGGAGGACGGCGCCGGAAGGGCCGGTAACGCGGTGTGCCTGCGTTTGCGATCAACACGTGTCCCCTTGGGCCCGTATGCCCAGATTTGGCGAGGGCGTTCCCGAGGTGTCGTCATCGCTTCGGTACGGTGGGCCGGTCCGGGCGGGGTGACGCCCGTATTGCGAGAGAGGCACATGAACGACATCACGACCACCGCGTCCGAGCAAGCCAAGGCGCTGGTGGGACGGCATTACCGCCTGACCGACCCGTACGAGGTGGGGCGCGAGAAGATCCGGGAATTCGCGCGAGCGCTGCAGGATGGTCATCCGGCGCACCGGTACGAGGACGCGGCGGCGGGACTCGGCTTCGACGGGCTCGTCGCGCCGCTGACGTTCTCCTCCATCGTGTTGATGCTGGTGCAGCGCAAGATGTTCGAGTCCGTGCTCACCGGCTACGACCTCGGTCAGGTGCTGCAGACCGAGCAGTCGATCCAGGTGCACCGGCCGATCGTCGCGGGTGACCAGGTGCGGTGCGACTCGTATATCGAGTCGTTCCGGCAGTTCGGTGACAAGGATTTCATGGTCACCAAGAACGTGCTGAGCAACCAGCACAAGGAGGTGCTGCAGACCGCGCACACCACGGCGGTGGCGCAGACCGGGGTCGATCTCGCCGCCGATCTGCGTGCGGCGGTCGAGGGCGTGATCATGACCGGGCAGTCGGCCGCCGACCGCACGGACGCGGCGGCCGCGCGCGATGCCGGTGACGACGGCGGATTGATCGAGAGCTTCGACGAGGAGTTGCGGCCGGACGCGTCCGACGCGCCGCGAGCACCCCGGACCGCTCCAGCTTTCGAGGACTTGTCCGTCGGCATGGAGCTCGCCCCGCGCACGGTGCTGCTCTCCCGTGGAGATCTGGTGAACTACGCCGGTGTGTCGGGAGATTCGAATCCGATCCACTTCAGCGACGTGGTCGCGCGCAGCGCCGGGCTGCCCGACGTGGTGTCGCACGGCCTGCTGACGATGGGCCTCGGCGCGGGGTATCTCACCTCGTGGCTCGATGATCCGGCCGCCCTCACCCGGTACGGGGTGCGGTTCGCCGGGTTCGCGCCGGTGCCTGCGACCAAGGCGAGCGAGATCGAATTCCGGGGCCGGGTCAAGCAATTGGATCCGGAGCGCCGTGCCGCGACCATCGCGTTGACGGCGACCTGCGGGGAGCGCAAACTGTTCGGTCGCGCGACGGCGGACGTGCTGCTGCGCTGAAGCGAGCGCCGCCCGCGGCGCGAACAGTCCCGCCATCGGCGGCCCTCGTCGCCTGAAGCTTTCCAGGGCTGCGCTTTCGCTTGCGCACGCAGGGCTTCCGGCGGGTTCCTCGCGGTCGACCCGGGAGTCGCGTACCCACGGGCACGCTGTCTCGAGCCGTCCGAACCGCATCGTTTCGCGCGACGGTCGTGCTGCGCCGGAAGTGCGGGCCCGGCCACCCGGGAACGATCTTGCGGATGTGCTTGCACCTGCGCATTCGCGTCGCTGGGCGGGGCTCGGTGCTGGAGTGTCCGGGGTGCTCGTGCGAGACTTTGAACATGCGTGCTTCGGTAGTGCGGCCTCGGAACGAATCCATCGCTCGTGCAACGGCTCCCGCCGCCGAGGGCGGCCCGACCGCCTTGCGGATGATCCTCGGCGGCCGGATGCGGCGGCTGCGGGAGGCATGCGGCATCTCGCTCGAGGAAGCGGGCGAGGCCATCCGCGGGTCGCACTCCAAGATCAGCCGTCTGGAATTGGGGCGGACCGGCTTTCGCGAGCGCGACCTGGTGGATCTGCTCGCGCTGTACGGCGTCACGGACGAGGCGGAATGCGCGGAGTTCAAGCGGCTGGCCCAGCAGGCGAACACGTCGGGGTGGTGGCATCACGACACCGACTGGCTGCCGAAGTGGTTCGACACCTACCTCGGGCTGGAACAGGCCGCGCAACTCATCCGCTGCTACGAGCCGCGAGTCGTCCCGGAGCTGCTGCAGACTCCGGACTACGCCCGCGCGCTGTTCGTGCTCGCGCATCCGCACGAGGACGAGGAATCGATCGAGCGGCGGGTGGCCCTGCGGATGCGCCGCCAGGAAATACTGACCAGGCCCGATCCGCCGCAGATGTGGCTGATCGTCGAGGAGGCGGCGCTGCGGCGCAGGATCGGGGGATCGCAGGTGTGGCTGGACCAGCTCGAGCACATGCTGCGGGCCGCGGACGCGCCGAACATCACGGTGCAGGTGCTCGCCGATCATGTCGGCGGCCCGGCGCTGGCCGACGGCGCGTTCACCATGCTGCGCTTCGCCGAGGCGGATCTGCCCGACATCGTGTATCTCCAACAGCTCACCGGCGCGCTGTACCTGGACAAGGACGCCGATCTCGCGGCCTACCGTGCGGTGGCGAATCTGCTGTCGGTGCACGCCGCACCGCCCGAGTACACCCGTGACCTCGTCGCGGCGCTGCGCGAACGCGAGCCGCGAATCGTGGACCTGCCCTCGGCTTCCGCCTGACCGGCCGCGCCCGGGCGACCATGAAAATTCGTCCGTACAGGGACTTTCGGCCGTAGATCATGATCCGGTCGCCATGGCAGACTCGTGGCATGCGTCCTTCGAACGTACGACAGTCGGCCGACGCGCCCGGGCTCGGTGCTGATCCGGTGTCCGGCGGCGGTCCGACGGTCCTTCGTATGGTGCTCGGTGGCAAGCTTCGTCGTCTCCGGGAGGCCCGTGGCCTCACTCGCGAAGAGGCGGGTGAAGCCATTCGCGGGTCGCATTCGAAGATCAGCCGGTTGGAACTCGGGCGCACCGGGTGCCGGGAACGTGACCTGGTCGACCTGCTCGACCTCTACGAGGTGAGCGATCCCGCCGAACGCGAGCGGTACCTGGAATTGGCCAGGCAAGCCAGTGCGTCGGGCTGGTGGGCGCGGGACAACGACTGGCTGCCCAAATGGTTCGACACCTACCTCGGGCTGGAACAGGCGGCGCGGCTGATCCGAAGCTACGAACCGCGGGCCGTTCCCGAACTGCTGCAGACCCCGGAGTACGCTCGTGCGCTGCTCACCCTCTCGCATCCGGGCGAGCCGGAGGAAGCGATCGAACGCCGTGTCGCGCTGCGCATGCGCAGGCAGGACATCCTCGCCGGCCCGCACCCGCCCCGGTTGTGGATGATCATCGAGGAAGCCGCGCTGCGCCGCAGGATCGGCGGCTCGACTGTCTGGCGCGCCCAGCTCGACCACGTGCTGCGTGTGGCGGCGCAGCCGAACGTCACCATTCAGGTCTTGGCCGACCCGGTGGGCGGCCCGGCGCTCACCGACGGTGCGTTCACCATCTTGCGCTTCGCCGAAGCGGATCTGCCCGACATCGTCTACCTCCAGCAGCTGACCAGCGCGCTGTATCTGGACAAGATCGCCGACCTGGACGTGTACTACGCGGTGCTGAACCAGCTCTCGCTGCTCGCTCCCTCGCCTGCGCATTCCCGCCGGTTGATCGAGGTGTTGCGCGACGGCGTCCCGCCGACCGTCGACGAACCCGTGGACCGCCCGCGCCGGTGACCGGCTGCCGCACCGCCGCGCATCCCCGGGGAGCGGGCACGCGGCCCGGCGGTGGCCTCCGCCTGATCTGAACCGCGATTCAGCCTGACCGAATCGGGCATCTCCTGTGCGAGGTGATCCGCATGCCGGGAAAGGGCAAAGTATTGTCCCATTGGGACAATAGGGCGTACGCTCTACGTATGAGCGACGACGGCGTCGGTCTGGACGGCCGCCGGCTGCGCACTCGGCGCAGCCGCGAGGCACTGTCGCGGGCGGCGTTCGACCTGTTCACCGAGCGGGGGCTCGAGGCGGTGGCCGTCGAGGACATCGCGGTGCGGGCCGGTGTCACCCGGCGCACGTTCAGCAGGCATTTCACCTCCATCGAGGAGGCGATCCTGGGCGATGTCGATCAGGACGTCCACCTGTTCAACGAGGCGCTGTGCCGTCGCCCGCCCGCAGAGCCGCCCCTGATCGCCTACCGCAACGCCGTCCACGACTGGCTCGCCGCCGAGTACGGCGGCGCACGCGCGTCGCTGCTGGCCCGCCGCTGGGTCCTGTTCCAGCGCTTCGAGGACGAACCCGGGCTGTTCGCCGGCTATCAGCGCATCCGCATCGACGGGCAGCGCGAATCGGTCCGGATCATCGCGGCGCGCCTCGCCGTGGATCCATTGACCGATCCGCGTCCGGCCGTCGCCGTGGGCGCGGGCGCGGGCATGCTGCTCGCGGCGCTGCAGAGCTGGGCGGCGGGCCCGGACCCCATGGGCCTGCCCGGCCTCGTCGAAGAGTTCTTCGACACCCTCGTCACCCTCACCACCGAATTCCGCACCGAGGAGTCACCGTCATGTCTACCGGGTCGGTGAACATGTACCACCGGACGTGCCGACGCGTCGGCTTGGATCGAAACCCACTGCGCCGCAGGGAAGACCGCGTGCAAACCGGCGTCGCGGTGCTGCTGGCGCTGGTCTTCCTGATCGTCGTACCCGTGCTGGCGGTGACCGTCGGCGGCCGGGTGTACCGCACCGAAACGGCCGCGGTGCGGGCCGAGACGGCGCGATTGCATCAGGTGGACGCCACCGTCGTCGAGACCGGGAAGGCACCGCTGTACGCGCCGGTGGTGCCGGCCCGGGTGTCCTGGAAGGACGCCGACGGCGTAGCACACACCGGCGATTATCAGTCGACCACGGTGGTGGAGCCGGGCTCCACCGTGCCGATCTGGCTGAACGAGCGCGGTGCGATCGTGGAGCCGCCCTCGCCGAGCCGGCCCGCCAGCAAGGCGGTGATGCTCACCGCCGGCGCGATGCTCGGGGTCTCGGTCGTGTTCGCGGGCAGCTACCTGCTGGTGCGGCGGGGACTGGATCGCCGGCGGCTGCGGCGGTGGGAATCCGAGTGGATCGCGGCGGACCTCACCTGGGGCCACGGCTGAGTGGTGCGGCGTGCCCGCCGGGCGAGGGTAGGGAACAGGCGCAGCGGGCACGTCGCGTGCCGGCGCGACGCGGCGAACGACGCGACCCGGCACTGACCTGAGAGTAAGGCATCGGCCTGCCCGGCGGCCGGATTCGGCGCCGATCGCCGGAGATCCCACCACATAGATCCGGTTACGTTGTGACACAGCATAACCGGAGCCGGAGGTCGCCTCAGACCGGAAAGAGGCTGTGCTTGCGCGGGTTGGGTTCGGCGCTCGCCTCCTTCTCGCGCAGCAGTCGCAGCGCGCGGCGGATCTCCAGTCTGGTCCGGGACGGCTCGATCACCGCGTCGATGTAACCACGCTCGGCGGCGATCCACGGCGTGGCCACCGTGGCGTTGTACTGCTCGATCATCGAGTCGCGCATACCCGCCCGTTGCTCCGGGGGCAGCTGGGCGAGCTGACGTCTACCGACGATGCTCACCGCGCTCTCCGCGCCCATCACGGCGATGCGCGCCGTCGGCCAGGCCAGGCTGACGTCGGCGCCGAGTTGCTTACAGCCCATCACGGCGTAGCCGCCGCCGTAAGCCTTGCGGACCACGACGGTGACGATCGGTACGGTCGCCTCGATCACCGCGCGGAAGAACCGCCCGCCGCGTTTGATCACCCCGCTACGTTCCTCCTCCACGCCGGGCAGCACGCCGGGGGTGTCCACGACGAAGATCAGCGGCAACCCGAAGACATTGCACAATCGGATGAAATGCGTCGCCTTGTCCGAGCATTTGGCGTCGATCGCGCCGCCGAGCACCAAGGGCTGGTTCGCGATCACCCCGACGCTGCGCCCGTCCACCCTGGCGAAGCCGGTGATCATGTTCTGCGCGGTGGCCGCACTGATCTCGTGGAAGTCACCGTCGTCGAACAGGCGCAGCAAGATCTCGTGCATGTCGTAGCCCTGCCGATCGGAATCGGGAATGATCGAGTCCAGCTCCAGATCGTGCGGCGTGATCTGCGGCTCCAGCCCCGGGTTGACGATCGGGCCGGGCTCCAGGCAACTCGATGGCAGATAGCTCAGATAGGTCCTCGCCCAGTCGAACGCGTCCTGCTCGGTGGCGGCGACATGATGGACGGTGCCGGTGGCCGCCTGCGCCTGCGCGCCACCCAGTTCCTCCATGGTCACTTCCTCGCCGGTGACCTCCTTGATCACCTCGGGGCCGGTGACGAACATGTACGACGTCTCGGTCGCGATCAGGACGTCGGTGTTCACCGGTGCGTAGACCGACCCCGCCGCGCATTTGCCCAGCATGATCGATACCTGTGGTACGAAGCCCGACAGCCGTTCCTGGCGGCGGCTCATCAGCGCGTACCAGGCCAGCGAGGTCACCGCGTCCTGGATGCGGGCGCCGCCGGAGTCGTTGATCGCGACGACCGGGCAGGCGTTCCTCGTGGCGAAATCGAGTGCGGCGGCGACTTTGCGGCCGAACATCTCGCCCACCGAGCCGCCGAAGACGGTCTGATCGTGCGCGATCACCACGACCGGCCTGCCGTCGATCCGGCCGCGGCCGGTCACCACGCCGTCGCCGTACATCGCTCCCGGCGTGCCCGGCTGGCGCACCAGTGCACCGATCTCCACGAAACTCCCAGGGTCGAGGAGTGCACGCACCCGCTCTCGCGCGCTGGGAATGCCCTTACTCTTGCGCTTCGCGATGCCGCTCTCGCCTGCGGGCTCCTCGGCCAGCTCCAGGATCCCCCGCAGCTCGTCCAGCTTCTCTCGCGTACCGCTCATATGTGTTGTAGCCCTTCGAAACTCGTCGCGACGCCGTACGGCAGCGCGGCGCTCGATGCTATCGGCGCCGCGATGCACGGCACAGCGGTTCGGAAGATGTCGTGGAACAGCTCACAGGCTTGCGTTGCGATTCCTCGGTTCATAGCACGCGACGGTCCGGTCCGCTGCGACGACACGGACTGTGCGACGTCCCAATCGTGCCCGCAGGCGTCGATGAACAGTCCTCAGTGCGCCGAGGGAGTCTTCTCAGTCCGTGCCCACGGATCTAGGGTGATCTCGACGCAGCGCCGGACATGCGCGGACGGCGCTGCGTCACATACTCCGGAAATCGGCGGCCTGCGCCGGCGCAGGCGGGATCCGAAACCCAGGATGGCGCGGCCGTTCTCTCCGCAGCAGCCTGCCGCCGTCGCGAAATCCCTTCGCAACGCTTGTGATCGCGCCCAACGAGCCGGGCGGCCGCTGATGACTTACCCGATTCGGTGCGCCATATATCGATTCCATCACGATCCGTCGCTAGCCTTTGGGAGGCATGATGGACAGGCAGCCCAGAACGAGTACCGAGACGTGGGCGTCGAAACTCGTCGAATATTTGGCCGAGCGTTCCGGTCACGACACGTCCGGTGATGTGGCGAGCACCGCGCGAAACTGTTTGGCGGCCGCCGTCGAACGGCTGGTTCCGCTACGGGCGACCACCGCGTCGCGCCCCCCGGAGATCGCCGGTTCCGCCTCGCGCTGGGCCCGGGAAGGCATCGCGCTGGAAACGGTGCTCGGCGCGTATCACGACGAAATACGCGACGGTTTGGAATTTCTCGCCGACGAGGCCACCGACGAGCGGGCCGATCATTTTCTCGCGGGTGCCCGGCTGGCGGTCCACGTGCTGGAAATGGTGACCGTCGCGGCGTCCACGGCTTACGTGGACGAGCATCGCGCGGTTGCGCGGGAACATCAGACCGCCGCGCAGACGCTGGTCTCCGCGCTGCTCGGCGGCCACGCCGTCGGCGAGCTCGCCCGAGCCACCGGCATTCCGATCGCCCGGTCCTACCAGGTGGTGGCGCTGGGCATTCCGGCGCATCCGGACGAGCGAAGACCCGTCTCGGGCACCGAGGCGGCCCGGCGCAAGCTCCGTCGCGTGCAGGCCGCGCTGGCCGATCCGCTCGGCTCGCGTGCGTTGTCGGTGCTCTCCACCGCGGGCGGCACCGTGCTGGTTCCGCTCGACGACGTGCCTGCCCGCACCGGGGCGTTCACCGTGACCGACGATGTGCTGGCGATCGTCGGTGCGGCCGCCGAGGTGCCGTTGACCGCGGCGGTGGCCACCGGGCGCACCGCGCGCATCCCCGAACTGGCGGGGCGTGCCCACGACCTGCTGGACCGGGTGCGGGCGGCGGGCCGGGCTCCGGGGCTGTATCGGGTGGCCGACGCGGGGGAGGTGCCGGGTTGTGAACTGCCCCAGCCGGGCCATATGACGATCGTCACCTCGTCCAACGATCGCGTGATCGGTCGTTCGGCATGATTTCTCCCCGCTATCGTCGAGTATGCCCTGATGTCGAGGGTGAGCAAAGGAGTGCGAGTGACCACCGCATTGTCCGATCGCGATATTCTGCGCGAACTCGAGCCGACTGCCGAACGCCTGCTCAATGACCATCTGCGCCAGGCGAAGCCATGGAATCCTCACGATTACGTGCCGTGGGAGGACGGCCGGAATTTCGCCGCCCTCGGCGGAATCGACTGGGAACCGGGCCGATCCCGGCTTTCCGCGGTCGCGCAGACCGCGATGATCACCAATCTGCTCACCGAGGACAATCTGCCGTCGTATCACCGGGAGATCTCGGACTCGTTCTCGCGTGACGGCGTGTGGGGCACCTGGGTGGGCAGGTGGACCGCCGAAGAGAACCGCCACGCCATCGTGATGCGCGACTATCTGGTCGTCACCCGCGCGGTCGATCCGGTGTCGCTGGAGCAGGCGAGGATGGCGCACATGACGACCGGGTTCGCCAAACCCGATGAAGAACAGCAGTTCCTGCGCTCGGTGGTCTATGTCACCTTGCAGGAGCTGGCGACCAGGATCAGCCACCGGAATACCGGAGCGGCCTGCGCGGAACCGCTCGCCGAGCGTATGCTGCAGCGAGTTGCCGCCGACGAGAACCTGCACATGATCTTCTACCGGAACATCAGCGCCGCGGCCTTGGACCTGGTGCCGAACGAAGCGCTGCGCGCGATCACCTCCGTGGTCACCCGCTTCCAGATGCCCGGGGCGGCCCAGCCGAGCTTCCGGCGCAACGCGGTGTTGCTGGCCAAGCACGGCATCTACGATCTGCGCCAGCATCTCGACGTGGTGGTCGGTCCGGTGCTGCGTGCGTGGCGGGTCTTCGAACGCACCGATCTGGCCGGCGACGGCGAACGCGCGCGTGACGAACTGCACACCTACCTCACCGAGCTCGACATCCGGGCGCGGCGGTTCCAGGAGCAGCGCGAACGCGCGGCGGCCAGACAGGCGGAGCGGGCCGCCGCGGCAGGATGAGCATGCGCGCGCCGATGACCGCGGCGGCGATGGCCCTCATCGCCGCCGTCACCGCTGCGCCGGTGCTCGCCGATCCGGTGCCCGCGGCCCCGCCGCCCGCGGTGGACCCGGCCATGACCCGGACCGGGCTGCTCTCGATCGAGCAGGTCACGCCCGGTCATGAACGCCTGTCGATCGCCTCCGCGGCGATGCGCAGGATCATCACCGTCGATGTGCTGCGCGGCAGCGGCGAGGGGCCGCGTCCGGTGCTGTATCTGCTCGACGGCGTCGACGGCGACGCCACGTCGGCATGGCTGACCAAGGGCGGTGCCGCCGAATTCTTCGCGGGCAAACCGGTCGACGTGGTGCTCACCGGCGGCGGTACCGGCAGCATGTACAGCGACTGGATGCGGCAGGACGCCGCGCTGGGACTCAACCGCTGGGAGACGTTCCTCACCACCGAGCTCCCGCCCATCGTGGAATCGCTGCTGCGCACCGACGGGCGCCGTGCCATCGCGGGGGTCTCGATGGGCGCGCAGGCGGCGATGATGCTCGCCCAGCGGCACCCCGGCTGGTATCGCGCCGTCGCCGGGATGAGCGGCTGCTATTCCACCGCCGACCCGCTCGGTCACGCGGTCACCACGATCACGGTCGCCTCACGCGGCGGCAACGTCGAAAATCTCTGGGGCCCGCCGAGTTCACCGGAATGGGCCGCGCACGACAGCCTGCTGCACGCGGAACGCCTGCGCGATACCGCGATCTACCTCTCGGCGGCTGCCGGTCTGCCGACCGGCGCCGACCTGGTGGCGGTCGCGAACTCCCCGACGGTCGCGGAGGCGCTGCGCACCGCGGGCGGCGGCGCGGCGCTGGAGGCGGGCGCCCGCGCCTGCACCGAGCGGTTCGCAGGCCGGCTGTCGCAGCTGGGCATTCCCGCCACCGTGGAGTACACCGCGGAGGGCATGCACACGTGGCCGGATTTCCAGGCGCAGCTGCCGCGGGCGTGGCGGGTGCTGGCGCAGGCGCTGGGGCTGCCCGCGTCCTCGTGATCGCGGGCGGAATCAGCGCGGCGCGCTCGCGTTGACACCGATATGACCTCGGCGCTGTCCACTGTCCGGTTCTCCGTCCTCGATCGCTCGCGCGTCCGGCGCGGCCAGGGCCATCCGGCCGCGTTGCGGGAGACGGTCGAGTTCGCGCGGCTCAGCGAGGAGTGGGGTTATCACCGCTTCTGGGTCTCCGAGCATCACAGTGTGCCGGGAGTGGCCGGGTCGGCGCCGACCGTGCTCGCGGCGGCGGTGGCGGCGGCGACCGCGCGGATCCGGGTCGGCACGGGCGGCGTGATGCTGCCCAATCACCAGCCCTTGGTGGTCGCCGAACAGTTCGGCGTGCTGGAATCGCTCTTTCCGGGACGCATCGACATGGGCTTGGGCCGCTCGGTCGGATTCACCGACGGCGTGCGTCGTGCGCTCGGGCACGACAAGGGCGACGCGGATGACTTCGATGCCCAGCTCGCCGAACTCCTGGCGTACTTCGGCGAAGGCAGGCGGGGCGTGCACGCCTGGCCCGCTCAGGGGCTGCGTGTTCCCGCGTTCCTGCTGGCGAGCGGGTCCGGCGCCGAGCGCGCGGCCCGGTTCGGGTTGCCGCTGGTGATCGCCGCGGTCGGCGGCGAGGACCGCATGATCGAGGCCATCGAGCGCTATCGTGCGGAGTTCCGCCCCGGTCCGGCCGGCGCCACCCCGTACGTCGTGGTGTCCGGTTCGATCGTCATCGCCGACACCACCGCGCAGGCCCATCGGCTCTTGCTGCCGGAGGCGTGGTCCGCCGCGTACGCGCGCACCCGGGGTGAGTTCCCGCCCCTGCTGCCGCCCGCCGAGATCGAGGCGCGCAACATGACCGATCGGGAGCGCAGGCTCGTCGACGACGGGCTGCGCGGCCAGCTGTACGGCACCGAGGACGAGGTCGCCGGGCAACTGGCGCGGCTGGTGCACCGGACCGGCGCCGACGAGATCCTTGTGCACACCAGCACCTACGACCGTGCGGCGCGGCTGGAATCGCATCGCCGCCTGGCACTGCTCGCCGGCTTGTCGCGGGGCGGCGCGGGCGCAGCCGATCGAGCCGCAGCGCGCTCCGATACCGCGGCTTGACCGCCGCCGTCTACGGGAAGAGCACCTCGGCGGCCGCGTAGCCGAACAGCCTGCGCCCCTCGGCGCGGGCGTCGACCGCGATGGTCGCCCGCCGCCTGCGCGGATCGATCGAGGTGACCCGGCCGCGGAATCGGATCGTGCCCACACCCAGCGGTGGGACGCGCAGGTGGTGGGTGTTGTGCGCGAACTGTGCACGGAAACGGGTGACCGCGGCGGGGTCACCGAGCCAGGAACTGAGGAACGAGGTGGCCATGCCGAGTTTCAGCATGCCGGGCGCGACCACGGTCGGCAGGCCGCTGGCGACGGCGACTCGTTCGTCGAACAGCACCGGATTCGATTCGCCGGTCACTCCGGCATAGTTGACCAGATCGCCCCGGGACAGGCGCATGGTGCGGACGGGCAGTTCCGTGCCGACCGACAAGTCGGCGAACGCTACGCGCGGCCGTGGCGTGCGGTGGGTCGGCGACGGCGTGAGATGGTCCGCAGCGGCCGGGACCACAGCACTGCCGTCCGCCGTCGGGCCCGGGAAACTCTGTCCCATGGCAACTCTGCGCACGGCGTCGGCCAACCCCGGATCGCGCCCGCCGACGCGCGCGAGCAGCGCGCTGGACCCGGTCTGCACCACCGCGCCGTGCTGGTCGATCAGCACGCTCTTGATCGCGAGGACGTCGTAGTCGCCGAAGTGCCGGAACGATTCGAAGTAGATGTCACAGGTCAGGCGGTCGCCCGCGACCAACGGCCTGCCGAAGTCGAAGACTTGGTCCGCGTGCAGGATACGGGTCGGGTCGTAACCGGTGATCAGCGTGTCCAGAATTTCGCGATGCACCCTGGTCAGGATGATCGCGCTGAATGTCGCGGGCGCGATCAGTCCGGGAAAGCCGAGTTCGGCCGCGGCGGCCTCGCTCCGGTGTGCCGGATGGGAATCCTGGACGGCACGAGCGAATTCGCGGATCTTTTCCCGTTCCACTTCGTAGTGAAAGGTGGAACGGTAACGATGATCGACCAGCGACCTCGCCTGATCGGCGGGATTCACCGCGATGTCGTTCATGATTGCTCCTGTATTGCGAAAACGGTGTTTCGGTGTGGGTTCGCCCTCACGCGAAGGGGCCGAACCGCCAGATCCGGGAGGGCACCTGCTCGGGAGTGACGGTGCCGACGACGTTCACCCCGGCGTCGTGAAAGGTGCCCACCGCGCGGTCGACGTGGTCGGCGGAGGTGATCACCACCGCGTCGTGTGCGCCGATCGCGCGCATGATCGTGGCCGAGCGCGCCGCGTTCTGCGCGGTGGTGCCTGCCTCCGGTTCGAGGTGGATCCGCGCCGCCGGGATGCCGCGGGCGAGCAGCCAGTCGGCCATGGCCCGCGCCTCGGTGACGCCGTTGCGCGCGTTGCCGCCGGTCACGATGACAGGCGAGACCGGGGCCAGCAGGGCCTGCAGGTATCCGGCGCGCAGCCGGTCGATCAACTCCGGGCGCATGCCGCCGTCGGGCAGCAGCCCGTAGCCGAGCACGACGATGGCGGTGACCGGCCCGCGCACCGTGGGCGACGGCCCGGGGACGAGGGCGAAGGGTGCGGTGCTCGCGGGGGCGGCCTCGGCGGAACCGGAGTTGTCCGCATGGGCGGACGGCAGCTGGATCAGCGCGGCGGTGACCGCGAGCGCGCCCAGCATGGCGCGAGCGAGGGAAACCGGACTGGCGGACAAGGGATCTCCAAGCGGTTAGCCATCGGATGGCCACCGATGGCTGGGGTGCAGCGTCCATCCATGATGCGGCCGTCGGTCGTGGCGGAACCGTAATCGCTTGGTGATCTGGAGAATTCACCGTTCCACCGCCGCCCGCTTGTGCCGTCTGCCCTATTCGGGAAATTGCCGGATCGCCCTTTCAGCGCCCTTTGTGTCCCATCCCTAGCCGGGGCAAATCGCATTCGTGAGCTCTCCAGACCCAGCCGTTCCGCATAGGTCGCCGCGTTCGGCGGTTTTAGCGTTGGCGCAGCTTCGGTGCCGATGACCAGCGAAAACGGCGCCGGTGGTCGAACACCGTGGTTCTGCAGGAAGGCAACTCATGAAACGAAGTACCTATGGGCGCTCGTCTTTGGCGGCGGTGCTGTTGAGCGTGTCGGTGCTCGCCGTCGGCGCCTCGGGCGCCAACGCGGCGCCGGAGGCGAAGCCCACCGAACAACAGCTGGCCGATTACATCGCGGCCGGCCGCAAGGTGGCGCCGGTGGCCGATTCGGGCAGTGCGGGCACCGGCTCGGCGTGCACCTCGGGCAGTGGCGCGGGCTCGGGCAACGGTTCCGGCGACTGCTACGGCGGGTCGGGCAGCAGTTCCGGGTCCTCCGGCGGTTACGCCAGCGACACCGTCGGCTACGGTCCGCCGATGACGTCGTGGCTGGCCGCGTTCGGCTACGGACTCACCCATCCGGACGTCGCGCCGCCGGGGGCCAACGACTGGAACTGCAAGCCGACCGCCGAACACCCGCGTCCGGTGGTGTTGGTGCACGGCACCTGGATGAACGCCTACAACGGCTTCGCCTTCATGGGGCAACCCATCAAGGACGCGGGCTTCTGCACCTTCACCTTCAACTACGGCCGGTCCAACCTGCTCGAGGGCGGTGGTCTCGGATCGGTGCTGCCCGGCGTGATGGGCACCGGGTACATCCAGGACTCGGCCAAGCAGCTGGCCACCTTCGTCGATCGGGTGCTGGCCGCGACCGGGGCATCGGAGGTGGACCTCGTCGCGCATTCACAGGGCGGGTCGATGTCGAACTGGTACACCAAGTTCGAGGGCGGCGCGGCCAAGGTGAAGAACCTGATCACCTACGGCGCCACGCATCACGGCACCAGTCTGGACGGCATCGGTGCGCTGGGCCGGGCGATCAACAACTTCGGTATCGACATCCTCGGGTTCATCGAGATCTTCGTCGGGCACGCCGGTATCCAGCAGACGATCGGCTCGGACTTCGTCAACGAACTCAACGCGGGCGGCGACACCATTTCCGGTGTCGATTACACCGTCGTCGGCACCCGCTACGACGAAATCACCAATCCCTACGATTTGACCTTCCTGAAGGCGGCGCCCGGTGTGACGGTGCAGAACATCACGCTGCAGGACGGATGCGAACAAGACGTGTCCGACCACCTCACGATGATGTATTCGCCGCGGGCGTTGTCCATCGCGCTGCGCGCGCTGGACCCGGCCGGACATCCGAATCTGGATTGCACCTTCAACCCGTGGTTGCTCGGCGGCGGAGGCTCGCTGTGATCACCGGATGACCTGCTCCCGTCGAGCGGCGTGGCTCGTGCCCCGACTCCGTCCGCCGCTCGACGGGAGCACCGACCGCCACGCGTGCTGCCCGCCGGACGGGATCCTCAACCCGCCTCTGTCCGGCGCGCACGTCCCCCGCGCGGGGCGGTATGCCCACCGAGCGGCTCCTCGCACCCGCTGCTCGGTGGGCATCGGGGTTTCTGGACCTTTTCAGTGCCGACCGCCGGGGCGCCGGACGTCGGCCGTCTGCTTCGACGGGCCGAGAAGGCCGCTGTATCAACGCTTTCGACCCGAGGCCGGAGGAGCGCTCCGGTGACTTCGCCGCCGCGTCCGATCCGCTCGTCGCTATTTCCACCCGCGACGCAGCCGCTGCCGCGCAGCTCCGTGATCTTCGCCTGCGGTGGGTGAGTGGCGCCGCCGAGGACCACGCCCTGCGATCGAGGAGGCACGGCTCGTCCACCGGCCCGGTCCGGCATCGATCCGTTGCCGGGATTCTGCGGTGGCCACCGTCCGCGTCGGCCGAGTATTTACAGAATAAATAAAACGGACTTTTGTTCAATGGCGTGAACAAAACTGATCGTTATATAAACGGTCGATCGGCTCGGTGTGGACTGTGCGCAGAATCTATTGCGGATCGGTTCGTGAGTGTGCGGTATTTTTCGGAATGGGTGTTATCTCGCGGCGCCCGATATTCGACCTCCTGCCGATTTTTGTCCGGAAGGGCTAGTGCGCCGTATTGCGGATTTTTTCGGGTATTCACCGGGAAAGTGATTTCACGGGGATCGATGTCGAGACCGTTCGCGGTAACCGAAACGGTCTGGGTTTCAGCAAACGGTTCTGTCGCATCGCGCCGCGGCGTGGTCCGGAGTCGGCCGGTGTGGTTCGCTCGGGTGTGGCGCGGCCCCGGCTCCTGATCCGCAGCGCCGTGGCCGTTCTCGGGCCGGGTCCGCCCGTCTGGTGAAGTGGCGTGCACGCTCGGCATTCGCACATGCCATGGCGGCAATCGGTCCGCTGGGGGGCGTTCGCGCCGCCGCTCCGGCGCCGCGTGGGCGTCCTGATTCCACCCCGGCGGCCCGCGGAACGCGCGCCGGATCTTTGCCGGAACGGGCGGTTCGCGGATCACTTGCGGGAAAGCGGAACGGCTGGCAGGCTAACGCTCAGCACGCGACTGGACGGTTGTCCGGGCGCTTTGCCTGCCGAAGAAAGATTGCAAATGTGCTATGGATTCGTCTTCTCAGCTCTGGGAAGTAAGGTGCTCGCCTCGGATAAGGATCCGTGGTACACAGGACGCTCCGCTGTGTCGGCTTTTCCGTCACCGAGGGTAACGTCGATATGTCCATCTCGATAACCGCGGAGAAACATTCCTCCGCGGAAATACGCGGTCGCGACGCGCGCCGGCCTCGTCTGCCGCTCGCGGGCGCCTCGACCGGCTGCTTCGTCACCGATACCTGACCGAACCACTCGGTAGTTCTTGCGAACCCGCGCCGCTGCTCGCGCCGCCGGGTTTCTTTGTCGACCCTGCGATACCCGGGATGTGAAACGTGGACAACGGCGCTGGCGACTCGTCCGACCGCATGTTGGAGTACCTGAAGAAGGTCACCGTCGAACTCATGACGACGCGCGACGACCTGACCCAGCTGCGGGAGAAGATCGACGAACCGATCGCGATTGTCGGCATGAGCTGCCGGTATCCGGGCGGGGCCGCGTCGCCGGAGCAGTTGTGGGAGCTGGTCGCGGCGGAAGTGGACGCCGTGGGCGAGTTCCCGGCAGACCGGGGCTGGAAGCCGGAGGGGCTGTACGACCCGGACCCCGACCGCTTCGGAAAGGTGTACACGCGCTCCGGTGGCTTCCTGCGGGACGCGGGCGACTTCGACGCGGGATTCTTCGGCATCGGTCCCCGGGAGGCGGCGGCGACCGACCCACAGCAGCGGCTGCTGCTGGAGGCATCCTGGGAAGCCTTGGAGAACGCCGGAATCGCCCCGACTTCCCTGCGGGGCAGCGATACCGGCGTGTTCGCGGGCGTGATGTACGAGGACTACGAGCACACCGCCAGAGCGGCCGGACCCATCGCGGAGGGCTACGCGGGGATCGGCTCGACGGGCAGCGTGGTCTCCGGCCGGGTGGCCTACACGCTGGGCCTGGAAGGCCCCGCCGTGTCGGTGGATACGGCGTGTTCGTCGTCGCTGGTGGCCATCCACCTGGCGTGCCAGGCGCTGCGCCGCGGCGAGACATCCCTCGTGCTGGCCGGTGGCGTCACGGTGATGTCGACGCCGTTCCTGTTCATCGAATTCTCTCGCCAGCGCGGGTTGTCCCGCGACGGGCGCTGTAAGGCGTTCTCGGCGTCGGCGGACGGTGTGGGCTGGGGCGAGGGCGTGGGTGTCGTGGTATTGGAGCGTTTGTCGGACGCGCGGCGCTCCGGGCACGAGGTGTTGGCGGTTATTCGTGGGTCGGCGGTGAATCAGGATGGTGCGAGCAACGGTCTGACCGCGCCGAACGGTCCGTCGCAGGAGCGCGTGATCGCGGCGGCGCTGGCCGCGGCCGGACTGACGCCCGCGGATGTGGACGCGGTGGAGGCACATGGCACCGGCACCTCGCTCGGCGATCCGATCGAGGCGCAGGCACTGATCGCCGCGTATGGACAGCAGCGCGACGAACCGCTGCGCATCGGGTCGTTGAAGTCGAATATCGGTCATTCGCAGGCCGCGGCCGGTGTCGGCGGCGTGATCAAGATGGTGCAGGCGCTGCGGCACGAGACGTTGCCGAAGACCTTGCACGTGGATGCGCCGTCGCCGCACGTGGATTGGTCGGCGGGCGCGGTACGGCTGCTGACGCAGGCGGAGAGGTGGCCCGCGGGAGAGCGGGTGCGCCGGGCGGGTGTCTCGTCGTTCGGGATCAGTGGGACGAACGCGCATGTGATCCTGGAAGAAGCGCCCGCGCCGGCATCCGGCGACGAGACGCAGGACCGCGCCGCCGGTCCCGCTTGCGCGGCCGATGCCGTGCCGTTGCTCGTGTCGGCGAAGACCGACGAGTCGCTGCGCGCCCAGGCGGCCCGATTGCACGAGTGGCTGCTCGGGCATCCGGACGCCGACCTGTGGAGCGTGGCCTCCGCGCTGATCGAGACCAGGGTGCAATGGCACCGCCGCGCCGCGGTGGTCGCCCGCGATCGAGACCAGTTGCTGTCCGGATTGGCGGAGCTGGCCTCCGGCGCCGCAGGCGGTGCGCTCGACGGTGTGGCCCTCCCGGGGAAGACGGCGTTCTTGTTCACGGGTCAGGGTGCGCAGCGGGTGGGGATGGGGGCGGGGTTGTATGCGGCGTTTCCGGTGTTTGCGGGGGTTTTCGATGAGTTGTGTGCGGAGTTCGATCCGTTGTTGGGTGTTTCGTTGCGGGATGTTGTGTTCGGGGTGGCGGGTGAGGATTTGCTGCATCGGACGGAGTTCACGCAGCCTGCGTTGTTCGTGTTCGAGGTGGCGTTGTTCCGGTTGGTGGAGTCGTTCGGTATCAGTCCGGATGTGTTGATCGGTCATTCGGTCGGTGAGTTGGTGGCGGCGTATGTGGCGGGGGTGTGGTCGAGGGCTGATGCGTGTGCGTTGGTGGCGGCGCGGGGGCGGTTGATGGGTGCGTTGCCCGAGGGCGGCGCCATGCTCGCGGCCGCGGTGACCGAGCAGCGCGCCGTCGAACTCATCGCTGCGCACGGGAACGCGCTGTCGGTAGCGGCGGTGAACGGCCCGTCGTCGGTGGTGATCTCCGGTGACGCGGACGCCGTCGATCAGGTCGAGCGTCAGCTGTCCGGTGCGGGCGTCAAAACCTCGCGGCTGCGCGTCAGCCACGCGTTCCATTCCGCGCGGATGGACCCCATGCTGGCCGAATTCCGCGCCGTCGCCCAGCGGCTCACGTACCGGACGCCCACGGTCGCGGTGGTGTCGAACGTCTCCGGCGCGCTCGCCGAGGCCGAACTGACCGACCCGGAATACTGGGTCGAGCAGCTGCGCGGTTGTGTGCGGTTCGCGCCGGGCGTGGATGCCCTGGTGGCTGCCGGGGTCCGCCGCTTCGTCGAAATCGGCCCGGACGCGGTGCTGGCGGCGACGACACGCCGGTGCCTGGCCGAACATCCGGAAGTGGAAGCCGCGTCGATGGTGACCGCCGCCTCACGCCGTTCGGCCGATGAGGTGGCGCAGTACGTCACCATGCTCGCGCACGCCCACACGGCCGGTATCGACGTGCGCTGGCAGCCGCTGTTCGCCGGTCGGCCGCTGACCCGCGTCGTGCTGCCGACCTATGCGTTCCAACGACAGCGGTACTGGTTGGAACCGCTGGCGATCGAGGCGTCACTCGAGTCATCGGATCATCCGATGCTTACCGGCGCCGTGCCGTTGGCGGGGCGGGACGAATGGCTGTTCACCGGCCGGCTGTCCGTGCGGACGCATCCATGGCTGGCCGACCACGTCGCCTTCGGGTCGGTGCTGCTGCCGGGCACCGCCTTCGTGGAACTGGCGCTGACCGCGGGCGCCCGGCTCGGCACCGTCCTCGTCGAGGAACTGTTGCTGGAGGCGCCGCTGCTGCTCGCCGACGACACCGCGGTCGATATCCAGCTGACCGTCGAACCCGCCGACGAGACGGGCGCCCGCCGGTTCGTCGTCTATTCGCGCGCGATCGCGGCCGAGGATGCCGATGCGGGCGAGTGGGTGCCGCATGCCAACGGTGTCCTCGCCCCCGGGACGAATGATGTTCCCGCGTGGGTCGAATCGGGCTGGTCCGCCTCGACGGAGGACGTGGAATGGCCGCCCGCCGGGGCCGAACCGGTGCCGGTCGACCGGCTTTACGACCGATTGGCGCGTCTCGGGTTCGATTACGGCCCGGTGTTCCAGGGCGTCACGTCGGCCTGGCGCGACGGTGACGACCTGCTCGCGGAGGTATCGCTCCCGGCCGAATCCACCGAGCAGGCATCGGTTTTCGGAATGCACCCCGCCCTGCTGGACGCCGCCTTCCACACCGCGATCACCGAACTGGCCCAGGACATGCCCGCGGGCAGGCTGCCGCTGCCGTTCTCGTTCGGCGGAATCCGGCTGTACCGCGCGGGGACGGCCGCCGTCCGGGTGCGGCTGGAGCGCTCGGGCGCCGGACGCGTCCGGGTGGCCGCCGTCGACGACACCGGTGCGCCCGTGCTCAGCCTCGAATCACTCACCGCTCGCCCGGTGGATGCCGAGGCGCTCGGCCGCTCGGCCGGGCGGCGCGCCTCCCTGTCGGATATCGAATGGGTACCGGTGTCGGCGGCACCGGGCGGACCAGCCGCGACGGTCGCGGTGCTCGGCGCCGCCGACGTGGCCGGTGCCGAGCGCCGCGGCGCGGAACTCGCCGATCTGCTCGGCGACCAAGCGCCGGAGATCGTCGTGTGGTCGCCCACCGGGGCCGAGAGCGATGCGACGACACGAACGCGGGACCGGCTGCGGGCGACGTTGGAGCTGCTGCAGTCGTGGCAGACCGGGGAACGAGGGCACGAGTCGCGGCTGGTCATCCTGACGCGGGGAGCCGCGGGCCTGCCGGACGAGCTGCCGGACCCGGCGGGAGCAGCGGTGTGCGGTCTGGTGCGCAGTGCCCAGGCCGAGCACCCCGGCCGGTTCGTTCTCCTCGACGCCTCCCCGGAGGACGACGTCACCGCCGAGGTGGTCACCGCGGCGGTGCGGTCGGACGAACCGCAGCTGGCGGTGCGCGGTGGTGGCCTGCGCGTCCCGCGACTGCGCAAGCAGCACGCGGCGGTGACGGCGGACGGTGATTCGTTCGGCGCGGGCGCGGTGCTGATCACCGGCGGCACCGGCGGACTGGGAGCGGAGGTGGCGCGGCATGTCGTCGCCACGCACGGCGTGCGGCGACTGGTGCTGGTGTCGCGGCGGGGTGCACACGCCGACGGGGTGGACGCGCTGGTGCGTGAGTTGACCGGCGCGGGCGCGCAGGTTCGCGTGGCGGCCTGCGACGTGAGCGATCGGGCCGCGGTCGCGGCTTTGCTGGCCGGACTGCCCGGCGAATTCACGCCCAGCGCGGTGATCCACTCCGCGGGCGTGCTCGACGACGCCACCATCGAAACTTTGACCGCCGGGCAGCTCGACCGGGTGCTGGCGTCGAAGGCCGACGCCGCGTGGCATCTACACGAATTGACCCGCGACCTCGCGGCCTTCGTGCTGTTCTCCTCGGTCGCGGGTGTGGTAGGCGCCCCCGGCCAGGGCAACTACGCGGCGGCGAACGCGTTCCTCGACGCGCTGGCGTTCCGGCGGCGCGCGGCGGGTCTGCCCGCGGTCTCGATCGCGTGGGGCTCGTGGAACCAGAGCATCGGCATGACCAGCGGTCTGGGCGGTGCGGCGATGGCGCGGATGGGCCGTCTCGGCGTGCGGCCGTTGACGACGGCGGACGGCTTGGCGCTGTTCGATCGCGCCCTCGCCGCGCCGTCACCGGTGCTGATCGCGACGGAGTTCGATACCGAGGCGCTGGCGGTGCAGGCCCGCGAAGGCGCGCTGCCGCGACTGCTGCAATCGATCGTCGCGGTGCCCGTACGGCGGGCCGCCGACCAGAGCGGGACGTTGGCGCGGCGCTTGGCCGCCGCGCCGGAACAGCAGCGCGCGGCGATCGTGCTGGACGTCGTGCGCGAACAGGTCGCCGGTGTGCTCGGGCATATCTCCGGCGACGCCATCGATCCCGCCGCGCCGTTCACCGAACTCGGCTTCGATTCGCTGGCCGGGGTGGAGTTCCGCAATCGTCTCGCCAAGGCCACCGGCGTACAGTTGCCGTCCACGCTGGTGTTCGACCATCCCACCGCCGCGGCCGTGGCCGCGTTCGTGCGCTCCCGGGTCGGCGACGGGGACGACACCGACGCGGGCCGCGCCGCACGGATCAAGCGCCGCGTCCGCACCGACGAGCCCATCGCGATCGTGGGAATGAGCTGCCGGTACCCGGGTGGCGTCAGCTCACCCGACGGACTGTGGGAGCTGGTGGCGGCCGGAACGGACGCGATCGGCGAGTTCCCGGCCGACCGCGGTTGGGATCTGGACCGGCTTTTCCATCCCGACCCCGACCACTCCGGGACCTCGTATCTGCGGTACGGCGGCTTCCTCTCCGAGGTCGCGGAGTTCGACGCGGGGTTCTTCGGGATCGGGCCGCGGGAGGCGGCGGCCATGGATCCGCAGCAGCGCTTGCTGCTCGAGGCGTCGTGGGAAGCGCTGGAGCACGCAGGCATCGACCCTGCGTCGTTGCGGGGCAGCGACGCAGGCGTTTTCACCGGCGTGTCGTACCAGGACTACGAGGAGATCGCCAAAGCCGCGGGCGCGATCGCGGAAGGTTATGTCGGCACCGGCTCGACCAGCAGCGTGCTCTCCGGCCGGGTGGCCTACACGCTGGGTCTGGAAGGCCCGGCGGTGACCGTGGATACGGCGTGTTCGTCGTCGCTGGTGGCCATCCACCTGGCCTGTCAGGCCCTGCGCCAAGGGGAGAGTTCGCTGGTACTGGCCAGTGGCGCGCAGGTGATGTCGACCCCGTTCATGTTCTTGGAATTCTCTCGCCAGCGCGGGTTGTCCCGCGACGGGCGCTGCAAAGCGTTCTCGGCGTCGGCGGACGGTGTGGGCTGGTCCGAGGGTGTCGGTGTGCTGGTGCTCGAGCGTTTGTCGGACGCGCGGCGAGCGGGGCACGAGGTGTTGGCGGTTATTCGTGGGTCGGCGGTGAATCAGGATGGTGCGAGCAATGGTCTGACCGCGCCGAACGGTCCGTCGCAGGAACGGGTGATCGCTTCGGCGCTGGCCGCGGCGGGGTTGGCGCCCGCGGATGTGGATGTGGTGGAGGCGCACGGTACGGGGACGCCGCTGGGTGATCCGATCGAGGCACAAGCGTTGATCGCGACCTACGGACAAGGGCGCGCGGAACCGTTGTGGGTCGGTTCCCTGAAATCGAATATCGGTCATTCGCAGGCTGCCTCGGGGATCGGCGGCGTGATCAAGATCGTGCAGGCGCTGCGGCACGAGACGTTGCCGAAGACCTTGCACGTGGATGCGCCGTCGCCGCATGTGGATTGGTCGGCGGGGGCGGTGCGGCTGCTGACCGAGGAACGGCCGTGGCCCGCGTCGGTGGACCGGCTGCGCCGGGCCGGTGTGTCCTCGTTCGGGATCAGCGGCACCAACGCGCACCTGATCCTCGAGGAGGCCGCCGCGAGTGCGGAACACGCCACCGCGCCGGTCACCACGGACGCGCCCGCCGCGGGCGCGGGCATGGTGCCGCTGGTGGTGTCGGCGAAAACCGAAGCGGGATTGCGGGCGCAGGCCAGGCGGCTGCACGACTGGGTGGCGGCGCATCCGGAAGCGGACCCGGCGGACGTCGCGCACACCCTGCTGACCACGCGCACGCGGTTCGATCGGCGCGGCGTCGTCGTCGCGGGCGACCGGGAGGCCATGCTGACCGGTCTGGCGGACCTCGCGGCGGGTGTCTCGTCACCTGGTGTGGCGGAAGGCGCGCCGGTCGGCGGCAGGATCGCGTTCTTGTTCACGGGTCAGGGTGCGCAGCGGGTGGGGATGGGGGCGGGGTTGTATGCGGCGTTTCCGGTGTTTGCGGGGGTGTTCGATGAGTTGTGTGCGGAGTTCGATCCGTTGTTGGGTGTTTCGTTGCGGGATGTTGTGTTCGGGGTGGCGGGTGAGGATTTGCTGCATCGGACGGAGTTCACGCAGCCTGCGTTGTTCGTGTTCGAGGTGGCGTTGTTCCGGTTGGTGGAGTCGTTCGGTATCAGTCCGGATGTGTTGATCGGTCATTCGGTCGGTGAGTTGGTGGCGGCGTATGTGGCGGGGGTGTGGTCGAGGGCTGATGCGTGTGCGTTGGTGGCGGCGCGGGGGCGGTTGATGGGTGCGTTGCCCGAGGGCGGCGCCATGCTCGCGGCCGCGCTTCCGCAGGAGCGGGCGGCCGAAGCCATCGCCGGATTCCGCGGGCGGCTGTCCATCGCGGCGGTGAACGGACCGTCGGCGATCGTGTTCTCCGGCACGGAGGACGCCATCGCCGAACTCGAGCCCGCGCTCGCCGCCGACGGGGTCAAGACAACGCGGCTGCGCGTCAGTCACGCGTTCCATTCCGCGCTGATGGAGCCCATGCTGCCGGAATTCGAGGCGTTGGCCGCCGGAATCGGTTACGGCAGCACGCTGGTGCCGGTGATCTCCAACGTGTTCGGGGTCGTGGGCGGCGAGGCGTTCGCCGACTCCCTGTACTGGGCCGGTCACGTGCGCGACACCGTCCGCTACGCCCGAGGTGTCGACACCCTGGTGGACCTGGGCGTCCGGCGATTCCTGGAGCTGGGGCCCGACGCCGTGCTGGCCGCGATGACGCGGCAGTGCCTGCCCGAGGAGATCGGATCACGGTCCCTGGTGGCGGCGGCCGGACGGCGCGGCGTCGACGAGGTGCGGCAATTCCTCACCTTCCTCGCCCACGCCCACAACAGCGGCATCGAGGTGAACTGGGAGCCCTTGCTCGCCGGCCGGTCTCCGAAGCGTCTTCCCCTGCCCACCTATGCCTTCCAGCGACGGCGCTATTGGCTGGACGTGGTGCGTCCGGTCGCGGCGGGCGCCATCGACCATCCGATCCTGCTGGACGCGGTGCCGGTGGCGGGCAAGGACGAATGGCTGTTCACCGGGCAGCTGTCGGATGCCGGGCATCCGTGGGTCGCCGACCACGTGGTGTTCGGTACACCGGTGGTTCCGGCGACCACGTACCTCGAACTGATGTCGGCGATCGGCGACCGGCTCGGCGTGCGCTCGGTCGAGGAGATGCAGCTGGACATCCCGCTCGCTCTCGGTGAGCGCGCCGTCGACGTGCAGGTGGCGGTCGGTGCGGCCGAAGCAGGCGGACGGCGGCGTTTCACCCTCTACTCCCGCACTGCGGACCTCGATGACGCCGAGGCATGGGTGCCCCATGCCGGTGGCGTGCTCGCCGCCGACCCCGGCCCCGGCCACGCCACCGGCTGGGATCGGGTCTGGCCACCCGCAGGCGCGGAAGAGTTGGACGAAGAGGCGATCTATCGCCGGATCGCGCAGCTGGGCATGGAATACGGTCCCGCCTTCCGGGGCATGCGCGCGGCGTGGCGGCGCGGCGACGAGGTGTTCGCCGAGGTATCGCTGGACGACGCCACCGCCGCGCAGGCGTCTGGCTACGGCATCCACCCCGCCTTGTTCGACGCCTGTCTGCACCCCGCGCTCGACTTCGTCATGGACGACCTGCCCGCCGGTCGGGTGCCGCTGCCGGTCACGATCGGTGGGCTGCGGCCGGTCCGGTCGGGATCGGGGCCGGTGCGGGTCCGTGCGGTGCTGTCCGGCGGTTACCGGATCCGGCTCGATGTAGTGGACGAGACCGGCGCACCGGTGTTGAGCGTGGACTCGTTGGTGGTGCATCCGGTCGAGCGGCGAACGGTGGAGCGGGTCCGGTCGAACACGGCGGCGGTGCCGCTGCACGGGCTGGAGTGGGTGCCGGTGTCCACCGGCGACACCGAGTCGGCGGGATCGATGGCGATGCTCGGCGCGGGCAGCGTGGCGGGAATCGACCTGCGTGTCACCGACCTGCGCGAACCGGACGACGATACGGACGCGGCAACGATCGTCTGGGCTGCGGAGACCGCCGAAACGGTGGACGCCGACTGTGCTGACGCGGCTCGCCACTGGGTCACGCGGACAGTGGAATCGGCGCGGTCGTGGCTCACCGATACACGGTACGACGCGGCCCGCCTGGTTGTGGTCACCCGAAACGCGCTCGGGTTGCCGGGTGAATCGCCCGACCCGGCCGCCGCTGCCGTCGCGGGTCTGCTGCGCAGCGTGCAGGCGGAACATCCGGGCCGGATAGTGCTCCTCGATCGGGACGGTGATATCGACGCCGGGACGGTGTCGGCGGCGCTGGCCGCGGGCGAACCGCAGGTCGCGGTGCGTGCGGGCCGGTTGTCGGTGCCCCGGGTGCGCCGGATCGCGGCGGCGCCGGAAGCGGAGGGGATCTCGTTCGGGACGGGCACGGTGCTGGTGACCGGCGGGACCAGCGGTCTGGGTGCGCTGATCGCGCGACATCTGGTGACCGAACACAACGTTCGGCGGCTTTTGCTGGTCTCCCGGCGGGGTCGCGACGCCGCGGGTGTCCCCGAACTCGTCGCGGACCTGTCGGCGCTGGGGGCCCAGGTGGATGTCCGGGCGTGTGACATCGCCGATCGCGACGATCTGACCGCGGTCATGGCGGCGGTACCGGACGAGTTCCCGCTGTCCGGCATCGTGCACGCCGCGGGTGTGGTGGACGACGGGACGGTCGAGACCCTGACCGCCGCGCAGGTGGACCGGGTGCTGCGCCCGAAGGCGGACGGGACCTGGCTGCTGCACGAAGCGACGCGGGACGCGGCGAATGTCTCGGCGTTCGTGGTGTTCTCGTCGGTCGCCGGGCTGGCCGGATCTCCCGGGCAGGGCAACTACGCGGCGGCGAATTCGTTCGCCGACGCGGTGGCCCGGTTGCGCCGTAGCGCGGGCCTGCCCGCCGTATCGGTGGCCTGGGGTCCGTGGAACGCGGGCACCGGGATGACCGCCGACCTCGGTGCCGCGGGTCTGGAACGGTTGCGGCGCTTGGGTTTCCGCCCGCTCGGCGACACGACGGGGCTGTCGCTGTTCGACGCTTCGCTCACCGCGGGGTCGGCCCTGGTGATCGGCGCGGAATTCGATCGATCGGGGCTGGCGGAGCAGGCCGAGGCGGGAGCCTTGCCGGCATTGCTGAGTGCGCTGGCGCCCGCATCCGCGCGGCGGGGCGGCACCGGCGGGGAGCCGGTGGGCCGGCTGGCCGCGGCCACGGCCGCCGACCGCGCCGAGGTGGCCCTGACCGTCACCCGGGAACAGGCGGCCGCGGTGCTCGGGCACGCCTCCGCGGAGGCGATCGATCCCGAGACCGCGTTCACCGAGCTCGGTTTCGACTCGCTGGCCGGTGTGGAATTCCGGAACCGGCTCGCCAAGGCCACCGGACTGTCGCTGCCCTCGACCCTGGTGTTCGATCACCCGAGCGCCCGTGCGGTGGCGCAGTTCCTCGTGTCCAGGATCGGTGACGCTCCGGCCGCGCCGCCACGCCCCGCGCGGGTGACGCCGCGGACCCGGGTCGACGAGCCGATCGCCATCGTCGGAATGAGCTGCCGGTATCCCGGCGGCGTGAGTTCGGCGGAGCAACTGTGGCAGCTTCTGGTCGCGGGTACGGACGCGATCACGCCGTTCCCCACCGACCGCGGCTGGGACCTCGATCGGCTCTACCATCCGGACCCGGACCAACCCGGCACCACCTACGTGCGCGAGGGCGGATTCCTGACCGAGGCGGGCGCTTTCGACCCCGCTTTCTTCGGAATCGGCCCGCGCGAGGCGACGGCCATGGATCCGCAGCAGCGGCTGATGCTGGAGGCCGCCTGGGAAGCCCTGGAAGACGCCGGTATCGATCCGACCGCACTGCGCGGCAGCGACACCGGAGTCTTCGTCGGCGCCACTCCGTCCGGCTATTCCGAGCGGGTGGTCGGTGCGTACGAGGGTTTCCGGATGACCGGCAATTCCGACAGCGTCACCTCGGGACGGGTGGCCTATGTCCTGGGCCTGCAGGGTCCGGCCATGACGGTGGACACGGCGTGCTCGTCCTCGCTGGTGGCGCTGCACCTGGCCTGCCAGGCGCTACGGAACGGGGAGACGTCGCTGGCACTGGCCGGCGGAGTCACCGTATCGGGCAGCCCGGAGCTGTACGTGGACTTCGCGCGACAGCGAGGGCTGGCCCCCGACGGGCGGTGCAAATCCTTCGCCGCCGCCGCGGACGGTGTCGGTTGGTCGGAAGGGGTCGGCGTGCTGGCCCTGGAACGGCTCTCGGACGCCCGGCGGTCGGGCCACGAGGTGCTGGCGGTGATCCGCGGTTCGGCGGTGAACCAGGACGGCGCGTCGAACGGCCTGACCGCGCCGAACGGTCCGTCGCAGGAGCGCGTGATCGCGGCGGCGCTGGCGGCGGCGGGCCTGGAACCGGCCGACGTCGACGCGGTGGAGGCGCACGGGACGGGAACCCCGCTCGGCGATCCCATCGAAGCGCAAGCCTTGATCGCGACCTACGGTCAGGGCCGGCGTGAACCCGTGCGGATCGGCTCGCTGAAGTCGAATATCGGCCATTCGGTCGCGGCCTCGGGCGTGGGTGGCGTGATCAAGATGGTGCAGGCGCTGCGGCACGAGATGCTGCCCAGGACGCTGCACGTGGATGCCCCCTCGCCGCATGTGGATTGGTCGGCGGGGTCGGTGCGGTTGCTGACCGAGGCGGAGCCCTGGCCCGCCGGGGAGCGGGTGCGGCGTGCGGGGGTGTCGTCGTTCGGGATCAGCGGGACGAACGCGCACGTCGTCGTCGAAGAAGCGCCCGCACGCGACGGGCGGCCCGTCGTGCGCGACGGCGGAGCCGAGCCGGACGGCGTGATCGCGTGGGTGGTGTCGGCGAAATCGGAGGCCGGTCTGCGGGCGCAGGCCGAGCGGCTGCGGGCGTGGGCGGTCGAGCATCCGGACGCCGATGCCGGTTCCATCGGACGCTCGCTGGTGCAGACCCGCGCGCAGCTGGAGTGGCGCGGCGCCGTCGTCGGGGTCGATCGGGAGCAATTGCTGGCCGGACTCGCGGATTTGGCGGCCGGTCCGGGGTCCGGTGTGATCGAGGGGACGGCCGGCTCGGGCAGGACCGCGTTTCTGTTCACCGGCCAGGGCTCGCAGCGAGTGGGCATGGGCGCCGAGCTGTACGCGTCCTATCCGGTCTTCGCCCGGGCGCTGGACGAAGTGTGCGCCGAATTCGACCGGCTGCGGGAGCACTCCGCCGGTGCGGCGCAGACGCCTCCGCCCGGCGAACCGGCACTGTCGTTGCGGGAGGTGATGTTCGCCGATCCGTCGGGTGTGCTGGATCGGACGGAGTGGACGCAGCCCGCGTTGTTCGCGTTCGAGGTGGCGTTGTTCCGGTTGGTGGAGTCGTTCGGCGTGTTCCCGGACGTGCTGATCGGGCACTCCGTCGGTGAGCTGGTGGCGGCGTACGTGGCGGGGGTGTGGTCGCTGCCGGACGCGTGCGCGCTGGTGGCGGCACGCGGACGGTTGATGGGTGCGCTGCCGGGAGGCGGAGCCATGCTGGCGGTGTCCCTCTCCGAAAGCGATGCGGCGCAACTGCTCACCGCGTTCGGCGACCGCGCCTCGATCGCGGCGGTGAACGGACCCGAGGCGGTGGTGCTCTCCGGTGACGAGGACGCGATCGGCGAGCTGGAACGGACCATCGCGGCGCAGCGACAGAAGACGACGCGGCTGCAGGTGAGCCACGCATTCCACTCCGCGCGGATGGAGCCCGCGCTGGCCCGGTTCCGCGCCGTCGCCCAAGAGCTGACATACCGGGAGCCACTGGTGCCGATCGTGTCGAATGTGACCGGGGCGGTGGGGGAGGCCTTCACGGATCCGGAGTACTGGGTCGGGCAGATCCGCGCGGCTGTCCGGTTCGCGCCCGGTATCCGGGCGCTGGCCGAGACCGGCGCGCGCCGGTTCCTCGAGATAGGTCCGGACGCCGTGCTCACAGCCATGACCCGCGGCTGCCTCGGGGACGACGCCGCGAACGGATGGCTGACCGCCGCCGCGGCCCGCCGCGCGGGAGCGGAAGCGCGGCACTTCGTGACCTTCCTGGCCCGCGCGCACGTCGCCGGGGTGGCGGTGGACTGGCAACCGCTGTGGGAAGGCAGCTCGGCGCGCCGGGTTCCGTTGCCGACGTACGCGTTCGACCATCAGCGGTATTGGCTCACCGCCGCCGGGCACACCCCCGACGTGCGGTCCTCCGGCCTGGACGATGTCGACCATCCGCTGCTCGGCGCCGCCGTCTGGCTTCCGGACTCCCGCGGTGTGGTGGCGACCGGTCGTCTGTCGCTGTCGAGCCACCCGTGGCTGGCCGACCATATGATCGGCGGAACCGTGCTGCTGCCGGGGACGGCTTTCGCCGAGTTGGCGCTGTACCTCGGCGCGATGACCGGCAATCCGCGCCTGGCCGAGCTCGTGGTGACGGCGCCCTTGGCGGTCCCGGCCGACGGCTCGGTCGAATTGCGTGTGCTGGCGGACGGCCCCGACGACACCGGCGCGCGTGCGGTGTCGGTGTACTCGCGTCCACATCGCGCCGGCGCGCCGGAACAGGCGGAATGGATCCGGCACGCCACCGGATCCCTTGTCGTGCAGTCGACGTCGGTCGAGACGGCCACGCTGACCGAACCCTGGCCGCCGGTAGGGGCGGTGCCGGTGGACGTCAGCGACATGTACACCGAGTTCGCCGACCGCGGCTACGGGCACGGGCCGTTGTTCCAGGGATTGACCGCACTGTGGCGGCGCGGCGAGGAGGTCTTCGCCGAGGTGCGCCTGCCCGGACAAGAGAATTCGGCGACCGACCGATTCGGGCTGCATCCGGCGTTGCTGGATGCGGCGTTGCACGCGATCCGGTTCACCGGGCTGACCGGTGAGCCCGTCGCTGACGAGATCTACGTCCCCTACTCGTGGGAGGACGTGGACCTGCACGCCGTGGGTGCGGACGCGGCGCGGGTACGGTTGGCCGCGGCCGAGCCCCGCTCCGGGGACAGGGACAACCAGCCGATCGCGGTGACGCTCACCGATGCGCACGGCGAACAGATCTTCCGGGTTGCGGCGTTGACCATGCGCCCGATCCCGATCGACACGCTGCGGTCCGCCGGCGCCGCCCGCACCGGGCACGATCCGTATCGGCTCCGGTGGGTGCCACTGCCGGCCGGGGAGCGCCACGGACTCGGCGCGGACGAGGACTGGGCGCTCGTCGGCACCGACGAGATCGTGCGCGTCGACGGAGGTTCCGTCGCGGTGCTCCGGATCGAGGACACACCCGCGGACAGCGACGTGCCCGATGTGGTGCGCGGGCGGCTCGCCGATACGGCGGAACGGGTGACCGAACTCCTGACCCGCCACGACCGGGTCGTCGTCGTCACCCACGGGGCGGTCGCCGTGACACCCACGGTGTCGGTGGACCTCGCCGGCGCGGCGGTGTGGGGTCTGCTGCGCAGCGGGCAGCACGAGAACCCGGGCCGGATCCTGCTCGTCGACGTGGCGGACCGGGCGGGATACCGCCGTGCCGTCGCGACGTTACTCGGCATGGCCGACGAAGCCCAGGCGGCCGTGCGTGAGGATGCCGTGTACGTGCCCCGCTTGAGCCGGAGCGCGTCCGACGCGCACGGAAAACCCGCTCCGCGGCCGAATCCCGACGGCACGGTGCTGATCACCGGCGGCACCGGAAGCCTCGGTGGGCTCACGGCCCGGCACCTCGTCGTCGAGCACGGTGTGCGCAGGGTGCTGCTGGCGAGCAGGCGCGGTCCGGACGCGCCGGGCGCGGCGGAATTGGCGGCGGAACTGGCCGGACTGGGTGCGCACGTGCAGATCGCGTCCTGTGATGTGAGCGACCGGGCGGCGCTCGACCGGCTGCTGTCGGCCGTTCCGCCGGAGCATCCGCTGACCGCCGTCGTGCACACCGCGGGCACACTCGCGGACGGACTCCTGGCCGACCTCACCCCGGAGCGGCTCGCCGCGGTGCTCCGGCCCAAGGCCGACGCGGCCTGGCACCTGCACGAAGCCACCGCCGATCTCGAGTTGTCGATGTTCGTGCTGTTCTCCTCGTTCGCGGGCACGATCGGCAGCCCGGGCCAAGCCAACTACGCGGCGGCGAACGCGTTCCTCGACGCGCTCGCGCAGCACCGGCACCACCGCGGACTGCCGGCCACCTCGCTCGCGTGGGGACCGTGGCGCGCGGAGAGCGGAATGACGAGCACCCTCACCGACACCGACATCGCACGGATGCGCCGCGAGGGCCTGATCCCGCTCGACGACGACTCCGGAATGTCGTTGCTGGACAGCGCCATAGCCGCGGGCGAGCCGACCGGTGTCGGCGCGCGTCTGGATCCGGCGGTGCTGAACGCCCTCGCCGCGGCGGGAGCGTTGCCCAGGATGCTCGCTTCCCTGGTCACCGCGGCACCGCGACGCGCGAGCGGAGTGCGGTCGCTGGCACGGCAGCTGGCCGCGACCGCCGAAGCGGAGCGCCCCGGCGTGGTGCTGGCCGCCGTTCGCGAGCACATCGCGGCGAGCCTCGGCCACGCCTCCGGTGACGCGATCGATCCGGGAGCTCCGTTCACGGAACTGGGATTCGACTCGCTGGCGGGCATCGAGTTCCGCAATCGTTTGGCCGAGGCCACCGGGCTGACGCTGCCGTCGACACTCGTGTTCGACCATCCCACCGGCGAGGCCCTGGCGGCGTATGTGGCTTCCCGGATCCCGGAGATGGCGCCCGCGGACGTGCCCGCCACCGCGATGCATGTGGAAACCGGATCCAGGGGTGCGCTCACCGAGCTGGTGCTGGCCGCGCACCGGCGCGGCCGGGTCGGCGCCGCGATACCGATGCTGCTGGCGAGCGCAGAACTCGTGGACACCTTCACCGAGGTGGCAGCCCCGGCGCCGATTCCGCTGAGCAGGGCGACCGGATCGGCGACCCTGCTCTGTGTCCCGTCGTTCGTGGTCGGCACCGGGCCGCACCAGTTCGCCCGGCTGGCCAGGGAACTCGGCGCCGACCGGACGATCGCGGCGCTGCGCTTGCCCGGTACGCAGCCGGGCGAGGCGCTGCCGGAATCCTGGGACGTGCTGCTGGATCACCTGGCCGCGGCGGTGCGCAACCGCGGTGACGAGCGGCCGGTCGCGCTGCTCGGCTATTCGGCCGGCGGCGCGATCGCGCACGCGCTGGCGCATCGGCTGGAGCGGGACGGGCGCGGCCCGGCTGCGGTGATCCTGCTGGACACGTATTCACCCGACGACCCGGAGGAGAACCGCCGGGTGCTGCTGAGCGCGATCGGCTCGGTACTCGACCTCGGACACGAGGTAACCGAGGTCGGGGATCACGGTCTGGTCGCCATGGCGAAATACGCGCGGCTGTTCGAGCAACGCTTGCCGTCGCCGATTGCCGCGCCGACGTTCGACCTGCGGGCCACCACACCGCTGCCGGGGCTGGACCTCGCCGAGCCGGTGCCGGCCTGGCTGCACACCGGCGAGACGGTCGAGCTCGACGCCGACCATTTCTCGATCATCGGAGCGGCCTCCCCGGCCGTCGCCACCGAGATTCGGCGCTGGCTGGGCGAACTCGACGAAACGGAGCCGGCGCTCGCGCGGTCGGCGGCAGGCAGTGACGGTGCTCCGCGATGACCGCCGGGCGGGCGTGACACGTGGCATCGAAGAGGCGAGACAGAGGAAATCCCATGGTCGAAGCAGCGAGTGAGATCGCTATCGTCGGAATGTCGTGCCGCATGCCGGGCGCGTCCGACCTGGAGAAGTTCTGGCGACTGCTGCGCGAGGGCCGCGACGCCGTGGGGCTCGCGCCCGCCGACCGGCCCGGAGTCGAGGAGACCGCGGGATTCCTCGACTCGGCTACCGAATACGACGCGGGATTCTTCGGTGTTCCCCCGAACGAGGCGAACGCCCTCGACCCTCATCAGCTGCTCGGACTCGAACTCAGCTGGGAGGCTCTGGAGGACGCCGGTCTCGGACTCGGGACGGGTTCGCGGGCGGGCGTGTTCCTGGGTTGCACCGGCACCGATTTCGCCGAGATCACGGCGGCACAAGGCATTTCCGGCATCGGCAGGCACTCGCTGTGGGCCGTCGGCCGAGGGGTCACCGCCAACCGGATCTCGAACTACTACGGGTTCACCGGGCCGAGCGTGGTGGTCGACAGCGGGCAGTCCTCCTCCTTGGTCGCGGTGCACCTGGCCTGCGCGGCGATCCGCGGCGGCGAGTGCGACGTGGCCGTGGCGGGCGGGCTGAATCTCATCCTGTCCCCGTTGAGCGGCGAACGATACGAACAGTTCGGCGCGCATTCGGCGTCGGGGAGATGCCACACCTTCGACGACCGGGCCGACGGTACGGTCCGCGGCGAGGGCGGCGGCATGATCGTGCTCGAGCCGGTGGAGCGAGCGATCGCCGCGGGACACCGGATCTACGCCGTGATCCGTGGCAGCGCCGTCAACAACGGCAACGAACGGCAGGTGCTGAGCGCCCCCAGCGCCGCTGCCCAGGCCGCCGTCCTCGGGGCCGCCCTGACGGCGGCCGGGGTCGACGGCCCCTCGGTGCAGTACGTGGAGTTGCACGGCACCGGCACGCCCGCGGGCGACCCGGTGGAGGCGGCGGCGTTGGGTGAGATCTACGGCGCGGGACGTCCGGCGGGTCGGCCGCTGGCCGTGGGTTCGGTCAAGACCAATATCGGGCATCTCGAAGGCGCCGCGGGAATCGCGGGGTTGATCAAGACCGCACTGTGCCTGCGGCACCGGCAGCTGGCGCCCAGCTTGAACTTCCGCAACCCCAATCCCCGGATCCCGCTGGAGGAGCTCGGGCTACGGGTGCAGACCAGCACGCAGCCGTGGACGAGCGACGCGCGGCGCCGAGCCGGTGTGTCGTCGTTCGGGATGGGGGGTACGAACGCGCACGTGATCCTCGAGGAGGCGCCCGCGGCGGCGGCCGTAGCGGCGACCGCCGAGCCCCGGCACGCGGTGTGGGTGCTGTCGGCTCGGAGCCGGGAAGCGTTGCGGGAACAGGCCATTCGTCTGCGAGAGTGGCTGACGGAGAACCCGGAAGCCGGTATCGCGGACGTGGCGTACTCGCTCGCGCACACCCGGACGCCGCTGGAGTGGCGGGCAGCGGTGGTGGGGTCCGGCGCCGATCGGATGAGCGTCGGGCTCACCGCCCTGGCCGAGCAGGCGTCCGATCCGGGCGTCGGCGATCCCGTGGTGGTGTCCGGCCGTGCCGCGGCGCGCCGGGTGGTGTTCGTGTTCCCGGGTCAGGGCAGCCAGTGGGTGGGCATGGGCGCCGGCCTGCTGGCGTCCGACGAGGTCTTCGCGGCTTCGATCGCGGAATGCGAGGCGGCGCTGGCTCCCTTCGTGGACTGGTCGCTGACCGAGGTGCTGCGCGGGACGCCGGGAGCGGCCTCGTTGGATCGCGTGGATGTGGTGCAGCCGGTGCTGTTCGCGATGCTGGTATCGCTGGCGCGGCGGTGGCAGGCCGCCGGTGTGCGACCGTCCGCCGTGGTGGGGCATTCGCAGGGCGAGATCGCCGCGGCGGTGGTGGCCGGTGGCTTGTCGCTGGAGGACGGGGCGCGTGTGGTGGCCCTGCGCTCGCGCGCGGTCGCGGAACTGCTGGCGGGCTCGGGCGGCATGGCGTCGGTCGGTTTGCCGGGCGACGCGGTCGCGGACCGGCTGGCGGCCTTCGGTGGCCGGTTGTCGGTGGCGGCGGTGAACGCGCCCGGCCAGACCGTGGTGTCCGGGGACGCCGACGCGATCGAGCGATTCCTCGCCGAGTGCGCAGCCGAGGGAATCTGGGCGAAACAGATTCCGGTGGACTACGCGTCGCATTCGGCGGCGGTGGAACGCATTCGCGACCGGGTGCTGGCCGACCTGGCGCCGATCCAGCCGAAAACCGCTGCCATTCCGTTCTTCTCGACGGTGACGGCCGAGTTCGTGGACACGGCCGGACTCGACGCGGCCTACTGGTATCGCGGATTGCGCGAGCAGGTGCGCTTCGCCGAGTCGATCGAGGCGCTGCTGCGCGCGGAGATGACGGCATTCGTGGAGACGAGCCCGCATCCGGTGGTCGCCTCGGCGATCGAACTGGTGGCCGGGGGGCTGGGCGCGGCCGACCGGGTGGCGGTGTGCGGCACACTGCGGCGCGGCCACGGGGGACCCGACGAGTTCGCCGTGGCGTCGGCCCGGGCCTACTGCACGGGCATCGACGCGGTGGGGGCGGAACTGGCTCCGCTCGCCGCGCGAGTCGACCTGCCGGTCTACGCGTTTCAACGCCGCCGGTGCTGGACACCGGAGGTCGGCGCGGGCGCCGCGGACCTGCGCCGCACCGGGCTGCTCGCGCCGGATCATCCGATGCTGAGCGCGGCGGTGCCGGTGGCCGAGCGCGACGAATGGCTGTTCACCGGGCTCCTGGCCCCGGACAGCCAGCGCTGGTTGGCGGATCATCTCGTCTTCGGCGCTCCCGCGGTGCCCGCGGCGGTGTGGCTCGAGGCCGCCTGGAGCGTGGGCGCTCGGGTGGGCGCTCCGGAGATCGAGGACCTGCGGATCGAGGCGCCGCTCCCGGCTACCCTGCCGTGGGCGATCCAGGTGCGCGTCGCGGCGGCCGACGAGAGCGGTCGGCGGACGTTCACCGTCCACGCGCGGCCCGCCACCGACGACGCCGCTGCGGATTGGTCCCGGTGCGCGCACGGCGTGCTGGCCGCAGTCCGCGACGAGACCTCCGCCCCGCCGGGCGCCGAGTGGCCGCCTGCCGGGGCCGAGCCGGTGGCCGCCGAAGAACTGTACGACCGGCTGGCCGGCCGTGGGCTCGGCTACGGCGTGGCGTTCCAGGGAGTCACGGCGTCCTGGCGGCGCGGTCGCGAGGTGTTCGCCGAGGTGTCGCTGGATGAGTCGGTGGGCGACCCGGGACGGTTCGCCGTCCATCCCGCGCTGCTCGACGCCTTGACGCACGCCGCGACGGATCTGCTCGCCGACGACGCAGTCCTTCGGACGCCGATGCCATTGTCCGCCAGGGGTGCTCGCCTGTATCGCGCCGGAGTCGCCGCAGCCAGGGTGCGGGTCGAACTGATCGGTGCGGACACCCTACGAGTGACGGCCGTGTCCGAGGACGGCGGCCCGGTCCTCGCGGTCAGCTCGATGGGAATGCGCATGGTCGATCGGGTGGCGGAGTCCACGGCACCCGCGTCCGCGCCCGTTCCGGTGCGCAGGAGACGGGCCACCGTGGAAGGCCCGCTGGCGCCGCGGCTGTTCGCCGTGCCCGAGCCGGAACGAGATGCGCTGGTGTGGCGGGTCGTCGCCGAGCAGACCGCCGCGATACTCGGCTACGAGTCGCCCGAGGCCGTTCCCGCCGACCTGCCGTTCACCGCGTTCGGATTCGACTCGCTGAGCGGAGTCCAGTTGCGCGACCGGCTTTCCGCCGCCACCGGGCTGGCACTACCCGCGACGCTGATGTTCGACCACCCGACGCCCACCGCGGTGGCGCGGCTGGTGCGCGCGCGGCTCGAAGGCGTGGATCCCGCCGCGCCGCGCGCCGTGCGCCGCACCCGGTCCGACGAGCCGATCGCCATCGTCGGGATCGGCTGCCGCTTCCCCGGCGGCGTCGGATCGGCCGAGGATCTGTGGCGTCTCGTCGCTTCCGGAACCGACGCGATCACGCCGTTCCCCGAAGACCGTGGCTGGGACCTGGAGCGGCTGCTGCATCCCGATCCCGATCAGCCGGGCACGGTCTACATCCGCGAAGGCGGATTCCTCTCCGACGCCGCGGAATTCGACGCCGGATTCTTCGGGATCGGGCCGCGCGAGGCGGCGGCGATGGATCCGCAGCAACGGCTGATGCTGGAAGTCGCCTGGGAAGCTCTGGAGGACGCCGGCCTCGATCCCGCCGCGCTGCGCGGTTCGGACACCGGCGTGTACGTCGGCGCCTGCGCCTCGGGCTACGCGGAGGGCGTGACCGGGGAGTACGAAGGTTTCCGGCTGACCGGGACCTCGCACAGCGTGATCTCCGGCCGCGTCGCCTACGCCTTCGGCCTGGAAGGTCCCGCCGTCACGGTCGACACCGCGTGCTCCTCGTCGCTGGTCTCACTGCATCTGGCGTGTCAGGCGCTGCGACAGGGCGAGACCTCCCTCGCGCTGGCCGGTGGCGTGAGCATCTCGGCGAGTCCGGCGCTGTTCGTCGACTTCGCGCGCCAGCGGGGGTTGGCGGCGGACGCGCGGTGCAAGCCGTTCTCCGCCGCGGCCGACGGCGTGACCTGGTCGGAGGGCGTCGGCGTGCTGGTCGTCGAGCGCCTCGCCGACGCTCGCCGCCTCGGGCACCGGGTCCTGGCGGTCGTGCGCGGCAGCGCGATCAACCAGGACGGTGCGAGCAACGGCCTGACCGCGCCGAACGGTCCGTCCCAGGAGCGGGTGATCGCGGCGGCGCTGGCCGATGCGGGGCTGACGCCGGCCGAGGTGGACGCCGTGGAGGCGCACGGAACCGGCACCGCGCTGGGCGATCCGATCGAGGCGCAGGCGCTCATCGCGGCCTACGGCGCCGAGCGCGTGCAACCGCTGCGGATCGGATCGGTGAAATCGAATATCGGTCATGCCGTCGCGGCCGCGGGTGTCGGCGGTGTGATCAAGATGGTGCAGGCGTTGCGGCACGGAATACTGCCCAAGACAATCCATCTCGATGCGCCGAGCCCGCACGTGGACTGGTCGGCGGGGTCCGTGCGGCTGCTGAGCGAGCCGGAGCCCTGGCCGGCCGGCGACCGGGTGCGTCGTGCCGGGGTCTCGTCGTTCGGGATGAGCGGGACCAACGCGCACCTGATCCTGGAGGAGGCGCCGCCGTCGGTGCTGCCAGCCGGAAGCGCCGGTGTCGCGGAGGATTCCGGCGATCGGGGCGTCCGGACGTGGACCGTGTCGGCGCGCACCCAGGAAGCGCTGCGCGCCCAAGCCGTTCGACTCACCGAATGGCTGACCGCGCGAGACGACGTCAACGCCGACGATGTGGCGCACACCCTGCTGCGACACCGCGCGCAGCTGGAATTCCGCGCCGCGATCGTCGGGCACGACCTCGACGATCTGCGGTCCGGGCTCGCGATGCTCGCCGGGTCCGTGAGCGCCGACGGCGACGCCATGGTGACGGGCCGGGCCGCGGCGCGCAGGGTGGCGTTCGTCTTCCCGGGGCAAGGCAGTCAGTGGCCCGCGATGGGCGCCGAACTGCTCGGCACACACGAGGTTTTCGCGGCGTCGATCGCGGAATGCGAGGCGGCGCTGGCGCCGTTCGTGGACTGGTCGCTGACCGCGGTGCTGCGCGGGGAGCCGGGCGCGGCGTCGTTGGACCGGGTCGACGTGGTGCAGCCCGCCCTCTTCGCGGTGCTGGTGTCGCTGGCGCGAGTGTGGCGGGCGAGTGGGGTGGAACCCGCCGCGGTCGTGGGACATTCGCAGGGTGAGATCGCGGCGGCCGTGGTCGCGGGTGGTCTTTCACTCGCCGACGGTGCGCGTGTGGTCGCCGTGCGGTCCCGGATCGTGGCGGAGGAACTGGCGGGAGCCGGCGGCATGGCGTCGGTCGGTCTGGCGGCGGACGCGGTCACGGATCGGTTGACCGGGTTCGGCGACCGTTTGTCCGTGGCCGCGGTGAACGGTCCGGGTCAGACCGTGGTCTCCGGGGAGATCTCGGCCGTGGACGAATTCCTCGCGGCCTGCGCGGCCGACGGCGTATGGGCGAGACGGATTCCGGTGGACTACGCGTCGCATTCGGCCGCGGTGGAGTCCATCCGCGATCGCATCTTGGTGGAGCTGGCCGCGGTCGCGCCGCAATCCGGGTCGGTGCCGTTCTTCTCGACGGTGACCGCGGACTACGTCGACACCGCGCTGCTGGACGCCGCCTACTGGTATCGCGGCCTGCGCGAGCCCGTCCGGTTCGCCGAGTCGGTCGAAGCGCTGCAACGAGCGGGTGTGAATGCTTTCATCGAGGTCAGCCCACATCCGGTCCTCACGGTCGGGATCGAGGTGACGTCGGACGCCATGGGTGCGTCCGATCGGGTGGCCGTTCTGGGCACCTTGAAACGTGAACACGGTGGACCGCGACAACTCTCGCTCGCGCTGGCGCGTGCCCACTGTGCCGGTGTCGATCTGGCGGCGCGGGCATTGGCCCCCGTCGCCACCCGAGTGGACCTGCCGCGGTACGCGTTCGAGCACCGGCGGCACTGGCTGGCGCCGGGCGGTGCGCCGGATATCCGGCAGTCCGGCCTGGACGAGACGGCGCATCCCTTGCTGGCGGCGATGGTGCGGTTGCCGGACAGCGACGAGGCGGTGTTCACCGGCAGGCTGTCGCGTTCGGCGTATCCGTGGCTGTCCGATCACGCTGTGGCGGGGGTGGCGTTGCTGCCCGGAACGGCGTTCGTGGAGCTGGTCCTGCACGTCGGCACGGTGGTCGAGTGCACGCGGGTGTCGGAACTGGTGCTCGAGGCGCCTCTGGTGGTGCCGTCGTCGGGCACCGTCGAGCTGCGGGTGGTGGCCGCCGCCCCGGACGAGTCGGGCGCGCGCAGGGTGTCGGTGTACTCACGGACGGGGGAGGCCGCAAGCCGCGCCGGGCACGATCGAAGCGCGGACGCGCCACGCTGGGTGCGGCACGCGGCCGCGACGATCACCGCCGAAGCGGATGCGGCCGAGGCCTCGGTCGTGGCCGTCCGCCCACCAGACGGTGTGGCCGCGGTCGACATCCCCGCTGTCTACGCGGAGTTGGCCGAGCGTGGCTACGAATACGGTCCGGTGTTCCAGGGGCTGACCGCTCTGTGGCGCGGTGACGGCGAAGTCTTCGCCGAAGTGACGCTGCCGGAGCCCGGGCGCGCCGGTGCCGCCGAATTCGGGGTGCATCCGGCGTTGCTGGACGCGGCGCTGCACGCGGTCCTGGTCGGCGGGCTCGTCTCCGACGCGCCGGATGGGACGGTCGCGGTGCCGTTCTCCTGGGAGAACGTCAGGCTGTTCGCGACGGGAGCTACCACACTGCGGGTCCACGCGTCCATGTCCGGCTCCACGGCCGCGGGATCACGGATCGCGGTGCGCCTCACCGATACCGCGGATATGCCGGTGGCCGAGGTGGGCGCGTTGACCATGCGCCCGATCCCCGTCGAGGCACTCGGCCGAACCCGGCCGTCCAGCGAGGGACTCGGCTACCGGGTGGAGTGGGTCGCTTCGTCCGTGCCGGAGGACGAGGCCGCGGACGCCGGAGTCTGGAGCGCAGCCGAGGACGGCGAGACCCTGCGCGTCGCGCGGCGGGTGGCGACGGTGATCCGGCTCGACGAAGCCCCGGACCGCGCTCTGCCGGCATCGGCACACGATGTGGTGACCGCGGTGACCACGCGGGTGCGGCGGCTGCTGGACGGGGAAGACCTCATCGTCGTGGTCACCCGCCGGGCCGTGGCGGTGCATCCGGGGGAATCGGTGGATCCGTCCGCGGGAGCGGTGTGGGGATTGCTGCGCACCGTCCAGAGCGAGCATCCGGATCGGATCCTCGTCGTCGACGTCGACGACTGGGCCGAATATCGAGAGAGCGTCGCGCTCGCGATGACCACGAGCACCGAACCCCAGTTCGCCGTCCGCCGTGGTGTCGCGCACGTTCCGCGCCTGCACCGGGCGGCGGGCGACGTCGGGAACGCGAGCGTGGCGACGCGGGCGGCGGCGTGGGCGCTGACCCACCACGGAAAGGGCTCGCTGACCGGCGACAACCTGACGCTGATCGATACGAAGGAGGCGTTGCGGCCGCTCGGCCCCGGCGAGGTCCGGGTGGCGCTGCGGGCGGTCGGTCTCAATTTCCGCGATGCCCTCATCGCATTGGGGATGTACCCCGATCCGGACACTGTGCTGGGTGTGGAGGGCGCCGGTGTGGTGGTCGAGGTGGGTTCCGGAGTGCGGAACCTCGTTCCGGGTGAACGGGTTTTCGGGTTCTTGACGGGTGTGGGGTCGTTGGTGGTGGCGGATTGCCGGTTGGTGGTGCCGATTCCCGCGGGGTGGTCGTTTGCGGAGGCGGCGGCGGTGCCTGCGGTGTTCGCGACGGCGTTTTATGGGTTGGTGGATGTGGCGGGGGTGCGTGCGGGGGAGCGGGTGTTGGTGCATGCGGCGACGGGTGGGGTGGGGTTGGCCGCGGTGCAGGTGGGGCGGTGGTTGGGTGCGCGGTTGTTGGTGACGGCGAGTCGACCGAAGTGGGGTGTGTTGCGGGGGTTGGGTTTTGGTGATGAGGAGATCGGTGATTCGCGGTCGTTGGAGTTCGAGGGGAAGTTCGCTGCGCTGGCCGGTGGTGTGGATGTGGTGTTGGATTCGTTGGCGGGTGAGTTCGTGGACGCGTCGCTGCGGTTGTTGGGCCCTGGTGGCCGGTTCGTGGAGATGGGCATGCTGGATCGGCGTGATCCTGCCCAGGTAGCCGCCGAACACCCCGAGGTGCGGTACCACAGCTTCGTCCTGCTGGAGGTGGCGCCGGAACGGCTGCGGGAGATCCTGACCACGGTCGTGGAGCTGTTCGAGGCCGGGATCCTGACGCCGTCCCCGCTCACCGCATGGGATCTGCGGCAGGCGCCCGAGGCGTTGCGTTTCATGAGTCAGGCTCGGCATGTCGGCAAGAACGTGCTGACTGTGCCCGCGCCGCTGCGGCGTGAGGGGACGGTGTTGATCACCGGCGGTACCGGTGGTTTGGGTGCGTTGGCGGCTCGGCATCTGGTCACCGAGTACGGGGTGCGCAGATTGGTGCTGGCGAGCAGACGCGGCCCGGATACGCCTGGTGCGGCCGAACTCCGTGACGAACTCGCGGCTCTGGGCGCGCACGTGGAGGTCGTCGCCTGTGACGCGGCGGACCGGGACGCCCTCGAGACGACGCTCGCGGCGATTCCCGCCGAGCATCCGTTGACCGGCGTCGTCCACGCCGCGGGTGTGCTGGCGGATGGCCTGTTCACCGGTCTGACGGCGGAGCGGATCGCGGAGGTGTTGCGGCCGAAGGTGGATGCGGCGTGGAATCTGCACGAGGCGACGCGGCATCTGGATCTGTCGATGTTCGTGTTGTATTCGTCGATCGCGGGTGTGATCGGCAATGCGGGGCAGGCGAATTACGCGGCGGCGAACATGTTCCTGGACGCGCTGGCGCAGTACCGGCGGGTGAACGGCCTGGCGGCGACCTCGATCGCCTGGGGGCTGTGGAGCCGTAGCACGGGTATGACGGATGCGCTGGGTGATGCCGATATCGCCCGTTTGCGGCGGGAGGGTTTCCCGCCGTTGGACGAGCGGGAGGGTATGGCCCTGTTCGACGCCGCACTCGCGGGCGGCGCATCCGGGTTCGTGGCTGTCCGCGTCGACCGCGACGCACTGGCGGAAACGACACCCCGCGCTTTGACACGTGATCTGGTGCGGCCGTCGCGCCGCCGGGTCGCCGGTGGCGCGGCGCGACAACCGGAACTGGCCACGCGGCTGGCGGGTCGTCCGGCTGCCGAACAGGATCGCGTCGTCCTCGATCTCATCCGCGCCCAGGCGGCGGCTGTGCTGGGGCATACGAGCGCCGAGTCGATCCCGGCGGACAAACCATTCCGCGACATCGGGTTCGACTCACTCGGTGTCATGGAATTCCGCAACAGGCTGTCCGAAGCCACCGGTCTGCAACTGCCCTCGACGCTGGTCTTCGACCACCCGACCGCCACAGCTATGGCGAAGTTGGTGCGCACTCTGGCAGCGCCGACCGCCGCCGAGCAACCCGCCGAACAGGCGCCACGCCGGCACCGCGCGGTCGATGAACCGATCGCCATCGTGGGCATGAGCTGCCGCTTCCCCGGTGGAGTCACCTCACCGGAGAGCCTCTGGGAACTGCTGGCCGCCGGCACGGACGCCAGCGGAGAGTTTCCCACCGACCGCGGCTGGGATCTGGCGCGACTGTTCGACGCCGATCCCGACAAACCGGGTACCTCCTACACCCGGCGCGGCGGCTTCCTCTCCGACGCAGGCGATTTCGATGCCGCCTTCTTCGGCATCGGTCCCCGGGAGGCGTCCGCCATGGATCCCCAGCAGCGTTTGCTGCTGGAAGCGACCTGGGAGGCGCTGGAAGACGCAGGCATCGACCCGGTCGCTCTGCGCGGCAGCGATACCGGCGTGTTCGCCGGAGCGTGCTCATCCGGCTACGGCGACCGGATCACCGGAGACCTGGAGGGCTACCGTCTCACCGGCACCACGCACAGCGTGATCTCCGGCCGTGTCGCCTACGTCTTCGGCTTCGAAGGTCCCGCCGTCACCGTGGACACCGCGTGCTCGTCGTCGCTGGTCGCCCTGCATCAGGCCACCCGCGCGCTGCGCAACGGAGAGACCTCGCTGGCGCTGGCGAGCGGTGTGACGGTCGCCGCGGATCCGTATCTCTACGTCGACTTCGCCCGCCAGCGCGGCCTGGCGCCCGACGGCCGCTGTAAGTCGTTCTCCGCCGACGCCGACGGCGTCGGATTCGCCGAGGGCGTCGGGGTGCTCGTGCTCGAACGGTTGTCCGACGCCCGGCGCCTCGGGCACCCCGTTCTCGCTCTGGTGCGCGGTAGCGCGGTCAACCAGGACGGCGCCAGCAACGGCCTGACCGCGCCGAACGGTCCGTCCCAGGAGCGGGTGATCGCGGCGGCGCTGGCCGACGCGGGGCTCACACCCGCGGACGTGGACGCGGTGGAGGCGCACGGCACCGGGACGACGCTGGGCGATCCGATCGAGGCCACGGCCCTGATCAACGCTTACGGGCGCGACCGCGCCGGTCGCCCGCTGTTCATCGGGTCGGTCAAATCCAATCTCGGCCACACCATCGCCGCCGCGGGTGTCGGTGGGGTGATCAAGATGGTGCAGGCGCTGCGGCACGAGACCCTGCCGAAGACACTGCACGCGGACGAGCCGAGCCCGCACGTGGACTGGTCGGCGGGCGACGTGCGGTTGCTGACCGAGCCGGAGCCCTGGCCGGTCGGCGACCGGGTGCGTCGCGCCGGCGTCTCGTCGTTCGGGGTCAGCGGCACCAACGCGCACGCCATCCTGGAAGAGGCGCCCGCGCCGGCACCGGTCGTGCCCGCTGCCGGGCCGCGCCTCGAGACGGTCGTGCCCTGGCTGGTGTCGGCCGACTCCGAGCCGGGCCTGCGGGCGCAGGCCGAGCGGCTACGGCAGTGGTCGATTCACCATTCCGACGCCGCGCCGTGGGACACCGCCCATGCGCTGATCACCTCCCGGGCACAGCTGCCGTGGCGTGGCGTCGTCGTCGGACACGACCGGGACGAGCTGCTCTCGGGGCTGGCGGAATTGGCCGCCGGTGGCTCGGGCGTGATCGCGGCGAAGGCGAACACGACCGGCCGCACCGCGTTCCTGTTCACCGGTCAGGGCGCGCAGCGCGCCGGGATGGGCGCCGGTCTGTACGCGACATTCGGTGTGTTCGCCACGGCCTTCGACGAGCTGTGCGCCCATATCGACCCGCTGCTCGGCCGGTCGCTACGGGAGTTGGTCTTCGACCCGGACGGCGCTTGGCTGCTGGATCGGACCGAGTTCACCCAGCCCGCGTTGTTCGCGTTCGAGGTGGCGCTGTTCCGGCTGCTGGAGTCGTTCGGCGTCGTTGCGGATGTGCTCATCGGACATTCGATCGGCGAACTGACCGCCGCGTACCTCGCCGGAGTGTGGTCGCTGCCGGATGCGTGCGCGCTGGTGGTGGCGCGCGGTCGGTTGATGGGCGCACTGCCCGGCGACGGCGCGATGCTGGCCGCGGCGATGCCCGAGGACAGGGCGGTGGACCTGCTCGGCGAGTTCGCCGACCGGGTTTCGCTCGCCGCGGTGAACGGGCCGGGATCGGTAGTGTTCTCCGGTGCGGCCACCGCGATCGACGCCATCGCCGATCGGCTGGCGACGGCGAACGTGCGGACCTCGCGGCTGCGGGTGAGCCATGCGTTCCACTCGGCGGCGATGGAACCGATGCTCGGCGAATTCCGAGAGGTGGCACGCACTTTGACCTACCTCCCGCCGTCCGTCCCGATCGTGTCGAACGTGTCGGGCGTTCTGGTCGACGCCGAAGTGACCGACCCGGACTACTGGGTGGCGCAGGTACGCGGGTGTGTCCGGTTCGCTCCGGGTATCGCGACCCTGATCGAGGACGGCGTCCGCCGGTTTCTGGAGGTCGGCCCGGATGCCGTGCTGGCGGCGATGGTCCGGCAGTGTCTGGCCGAAGCGCCTGCGGCCGAGGCGGAGTCGATCGTGGTCGCGGCGGCTCGGCGCTCGGCCGACGAACCGGATCGGTTCGTGACCGCGCTGGCGCAGGCCGCCGCCGCAGGTGTGCCGGTGGACTGGACGCCGCTGTTCGCGGGCCGTGCGATCGCGCGAGTAACGTTGCCCACGTACGCCTTCGAGCGTCAGCGGTTCTGGTTGCCGCCGGTCCGGGTGGCGGACATCTCGCACTCGGGTCTGGACGACGCGGGTCATCCATTGCTGGGCGCTCTGGTGCGGTTGCCGGATTCGCCGGATGTCGTGTTCACCGGGCGATTGTCCGCAGCGGATCATCCGTGGCTGGCCGATCACGCGGTCGGCGGGGCGGTCGTGTTCCCCGGCGCCGCTTTCGTCGAACTCGTCCTGCACGTCGGTATGGTCCTGGCCTGCCCAGCGGTGTCGGAGCTGGTGATCGAGGCGCCCCTGCCGGTGCCCGCGGCGGGTGCGGTCGAGTTGCGGGTGGTCGCAGGCGGGCCGGAGGAATCGGGTGCGCGGGCGGTCATGGTGTATTCGCGGTCGCGTGACGGCGAGGAATCCGATGCCGACGCCGCGTGGGTGCGTCATGTGACTGCGACGGTGACCACGCGGGCGGATGGCGCGTCGGCCGCCGCGGCGGCGGCGAGCTGGCCGCCGGCCGGTGCGACCGCGCGGGAACTCACGAGCGCCTACGCGGATCTGGAGGAACTCGGCTATGAGTATGGCCCCGCGTTCCGGGGGCTGACCGCGCTGTGGCGCGGCGACGGCGAAGTCTTCGCCGAGGTCGTCCTGCCCGAGTCCGCCCGCACCCAGGCCGGCGGGTATGGCATGCATCCGGCGCTGCTGGACGCGGCGCTGCACTCCGTTCTGGTCGGTGGGCTGGCGCCCGAGCCGGTGGCCGGTGCGGTGACTGTGCCCTTCTCGTGGACGAACGTCGGATTGCATGCGGCCGGAGCCACCACGGTGCGGGTCCATGCCGCCGTGTCCGGCGCGGCGGCGGGAGAAACCCGGATCGCGGTGACACTCACCGACACTTCGGGACGGCCGGTGGCCGAGATCGGGGCGCTGAGCCTGCGCAGTCTCGCGATCGGCGCGTTCGCCTCGGTGCGGCACCGGGCAGTCGGTTACGGACTCGACTGGACGGCGCTGCCCGCAGTCGAACCGGGCGACCCCGGGGTCTGGGGCGTCGCCGGTGACCTCGAGACCGTGCACGTCACGGGACGGGACGTGACGGTGGCCCGGGTCGAAACCGACGTCGACGGGGTTGCGGTGCCCGCGACCGTGCGCGCGGTGGTGACCGCGACGGCGTCGCGCGTGCGGGAGTTGCTGGAACGAGACGGCCGCGTCGTCGTGGTGACCCGGCGGGCGGTGGCGGTCCACGCCGGAGAGTCCGTGGATCCGGCGGCGGCCGCAGTGTGGGGGTTGCTGCGCACCGCGCAGAGCGAACACCCGGACCGGCTTCTCGTTGTCGACGTGGACGAGTGGGATCGCCTGCGCCACAGCGTCGAATCGGCGCTGACGCTGCAGGTCGAACCGCAACTCGCCGTCCGCGGCGGAGTCCCGCACGCACCGCGACTGCACCGTGCCGGGCACACCGGCCTGCGCGGCGCGGAGCTACTGCGCGCCGCCGACCACCGCGCATGGGGACTCGCGCCGATCGGGAAAGGCACGCTCAGCGCGGACAACTTCGAGCTGCGTGAACTTCCGGCCGCCTGGGCGCCACTGGCTCCGGGGCAGGTGCGGGTGCGCACGATGGCGGTCGGCCTGAACTTCCGGGACGTGCTCGTGGCGCTCGGCACCTATCCCGACCCGGACGCCGTGTTGGGTGTGGAGGGTGCGGGTGTGGTCGTGGAGGTCGGTTCGGGGGTGACGGAGCTCGCGCCTGGTGATCGTGTTTTCGGGTTTTTGACGGGTGTGGGGTCGTTGGTGGTGGCGGATTGCCGGTTGGTGGTGCCGATTCCCGCGGGGTGGTCGTTTGCGGAGGCGGCGGCGGTGCCTGCGGTGTTCGCGACGGCGTTTTATGGGTTGGTGGATGTGGCGGGGGTGCGTGCGGGGGAGCGGGTGTTGGTGCATGCGGCGACGGGTGGGGTGGGGTTGGCCGCGGTGCAGGTGGGGCGGTGGTTGGGTGCGCGGTTGTTGGTGACGGCGAGTCGACCGAAGTGGGGTGTGTTGCGGGGGTTGGGTTTTGGTGATGAGGAGATCGGTGATTCGCGGTCGTTGGAGTTCGAGGGGAAGTTCGCTGCGCTGGCCGGTGGTGTGGATGTGGTGTTGGATTCGTTGGCGGGTGAGTTCGTGGACGCGTCGCTGCGGTTGTTGGGCCCTGGTGGCCGGTTCGTGGAGATGGGCATGCTGGATCGGCGTGATCCCGCCCAGGTAGCCGCCGAACACCCCGGAGTCGTCTACAGCGGTTTCATGCTCATGGATGTGGACCCCGACCGGCTCCACGAAATCTTGACCCGCGTAGTCGACCTATTCGAGGCAGGTGTGTTCACCGCGTCTCCCCTCACCGCATGGGACGTGCGGGATCTTCCCGAGGCGTTGCGATTCATGAGTCAGGCTCGGCATGTCGGCAAGAACGTGCTGACCGTGCCGACGCCGTTGCGTGCTGAGGGGACGGTGTTGATCACGGGCGGTACCGGTGGTTTGGGTGCGTTGGCGGCTCGGCATCTGGTCACCGAGTACGGGGTGCGCAGGCTGGTGCTGGCCAGTAGACGCGGCCCGGACACACCCGGGGCCGCGGAGTTGCGCGACGAGCTCGTCGCCCTCGGCGCGCAGGTGGACGTGGTCGCTTGTGATGCGGCGGAGCGGGATTCGTTGGACGCGGTGCTCGCGGCGATCCCACCGGAGCATCCGTTGACCGGCGTCGTGCACGCGGCCGGGGTGCTGGCCGACGCGCTCCTGGAGAACCTGACGGCGGAGCGGATCGCGGAGGTGTTGCGGCCGAAGGTGGATGCGGCGTGGAATCTGCACGAGGCGACGCGGGATCTGGATCTGTCGATGTTCGTGTTGTATTCGTCGATCGCGGGTGTGATCGGCAATGCGGGACAGGCGAATTACGCGGCGGCCAACGTCTTCCTCGACGCCTTGGCCCAGCACCGGCGCGTGCACGGCCTGCCCGCCACCTCGATCGCCTGGGGCCCGTGGCAGGCGCATACCGGCATGACGCGGACGCTCGGTGACGCCGACTTCGCCCGGTTGCGGCGGGAGGGTTTCCCGCCGTTGGGCGAGGAAGAGGGTATGGCCCTGTTCGATGCCGCCCTGTCCGGCGGCAGAGCGGCGTTCGTCGCGGCCCGGGTCGCGCTCCCGGAGATCACCGATCACGACCCTCGTCCGATTCTGCGTGACCTGGCCGGACCCACCCGACGCCGAGCCGAGACCGGCGGCAACGCATCGCCGGAACCGGTGCATCGCCTGGCGGGCCTGCCGACCGCCGAGCAGGATCGCGTCGTTCTCGAGTTGGTGCGCGGCGAGGCCGCGGCGGTGCTCGGAAGCGACATCGAGTCCATCGCCGCCGACAAACCCTTCACCGACATCGGCTTCGACTCACTCGGTGTCATGGAATTCCGCAACCGGTTGAAGTCGGCCGCAGGCGTGCAAGTCCCCGCGACCGCGATGTTCGACTACCCGACTCCGCGGGAGCTGGCCGGTTACCTGCGTCAGGAGATCGCTCCGGTGGAGGACCCCGCGAAACGGATCGCCGCCGAAGTCGAAGCGCTTGGCCGCAGCGTCGCCTCCGCGGAACTGACGGCCACCGACCGGTCGTCGCTGGTGACCACCTTGTCCGCCCTGCTGCGTGAACTCGAAGGCAGGGACGCCCGTGCGGTCGACCCGGGCGGCGACGCCGACCATCTCGACACCGCGGACGATCACGAACTCTTCGAGTTCATCGACAACCTCAGCTGACCTTGCACGATCAGGAGCCCCACCGATGGCCGACACCGACGAGCTACGCCGCTATCTGAAGAAGACCGCGAAGGAGCTCTACGAGACCAAACAACACCTGCGCGAACTCACCGATCGGACGCGGGAGCCCATCGCCATCGTCGGAATGGCCTGCCGGTACCCCGGCGGCGTCCGTTCCGCCGAGGACCTGTGGCGCGTCGCCGCCGACGGCGTGGACGCCGTCGGCGGGTACCCCTCCGACCGCGGCTGGGACCTGGAGCGGTTGTTCGACCCCGATCCGGACGTCCCGGGGACGGTCTACACCAGGGAGGGCGGCTTCCTCGACAGCGTGGCCGATTTCGACGCGGGCTTCTTCGGCATCAGCCCGCGCGAGGCCGCCGCGATGGACCCCCAGCAGCGCCTCATGCTCGAGGCGGCGTGGGAGGCGCTGGAAGACGCCGGCATCGACCCGCTGTCGCTGCGCGGTAGCGACACCGGCGTGTTCGCCGGGGTGGCCCACCAGAACTACGGGCCCCGCGTCGGCTCCCCGGATATCACGGCGGAAACGGAGGGCCATGCCTATCTGGGCGTTTCCAACAGCGTGCTGTCGGGCCGGATCGCCTACACCCTCGGGCTGGAGGGGCCTGCCGTCTCGATCGACACGGCCTGCTCGTCGTCGCTGGTCGCCCTGCATCTCGCGTGCCGCGCGCTGCGCAACGGCGACGCCACCCTCGCCCTGGCGGGCGGGGTCACCGTGATGTCGGATCCGTCGCTGCTCATCGCGTTCGCGCGGCAGCGCGCCCTCTCACCCGACGGCCGTTGCCGGGCATTCGCGGCGGCGGCCGACGGTACGGGTTTCTCCGAGGGACTCGGCGTGCTGGTGCTCGAACGGCTCTCCGACGCACGGCGGCACGGGCACACGGTCTTGGCGGTCGTCCGCGGCAGCGCGATCAACCAGGACGGCGCCAGCAACGGGCTGACCGCGCCGAACGGACGGTCGCAGGAAGCCGTGATCGGGCAGGCGTTGCGCGACGCCGGCTTGGCGCCCGCCGACGTCGACGTGGTGGAAGCGCACGGTACGGGTACGATGCTGGGCGATCCGATCGAGGCCAGGGCCCTGATCGCCGCCTACGGCGCTCGGGAGACCGAGGCGCCCTTGCGGCTGGGCTCGCTGAAATCCAACATCGGTCACACCTCGGCCGCGGCGGGCGTCGGGGGCGTGATCAAGATGGTGCAGGCCATGCGGCACGAGATGCTGCCGAAGACCTTGCACATCGACGCGCCCACTCCCCATGTGGACTGGTCGGCGGGTACTGTGCGGCTGCTGCGGGAGAGCGAGCCGTGGCCCACCGGTGCCAGGGTCCGGCGCGCGGGCGTGTCGTCGTTCGGCGCCAGCGGCACCAACGCCCACGTCGTCCTCGAGGAAGCTCCCGCCGATCCGGCCACCGAGGCGGAGTCCGCTCCCGCCGCTCCCGTAGCGACGAATCATGCCTCGCCGCAAGCGATTCCGTTGCTGTTGTCGGCGGGTTCCGGCGCCGCGCTGCGGGAACAGGCGGACCGCTTGCGGCGCTGGATGACCGACGCCCCGGAGACGGATCCGCGCGATGTCGCGCATTCGCTGCTGACCTCCCGTGCCCGGCTGGAGTGGCGCGGCGCGGTCGTCGGTGGTGAGCGGGACGACCTTCTGGCCGGTTTGGCGGCCCTCGCCGAGGGGCGTTCCGCGCCGGGCGTGGCCGAGGGCCGCGCGCGCTCGGGCCGCACGGCGTTCCTGTTCACCGGTCAGGGCGCGCAGCGCGCCGGAATGGGGCGGGAACTGTCCGCGGCGTTCCCGGTGTTCGCGGCGGAACTGGACCGGGTGTGCGCCGAATTCGATCCGCTGCTCGGACGTTCGCTGAAGGACCTCATGCACGCCGAGGCGCCGGACGGCGACGGCGCGCCGGGACCGCTGGATCGGACGGAGTACACCCAGCCCGCGCTGTTCGCCTTCGAGGTGGCGCTGTACCGGCTCGTCGAATCGTTCGGTGTGACACCGGACGTGCTGCTCGGCCATTCCATCGGTGAACTGGCGGCGGCGTATGTCGCCGGAGTGTGGTCGCTGCCCGACGCGTGTGCGCTGGTGGCGGCACGCGGCCGGCTCATGGGCGGCCTGCCGGCGGGCGGTGCGATGCTGGCGGTGGCGGTGCCGGAAGAGGAGGCGTCGGCCGCACTCGACGGGTACCACGGCCGGGTCTCCGTGGCGGCGGTGAACGGGCCGTCGTCGGTGGTGCTGTCCGGTGACGCCGACGCTGTCGCCGAGATCGAGCGGCTCTTCGGCGACCGAGGTCGCCGGACGAACCGCCTGCGCGTCAGCCACGCCTTCCATTCGGCGCGGATGGATCCGATGCTGGCGGAGTTCCGGGCCGTGGCTTCCGGTGTCACCTACCGGCGGCCGACGATACCTGTCGTCTCCAATGTCTCGGGCGCACCGGCAGGCGACGAACTGACCGATCCCGAGTACTGGGTCCGTCAGGTCCGGGCGGCGGTGCGGTTCGCGCCGGGAGTGCGGACGCTGGCCGCGAGTGGCGTGGTGCGATTCCTCGAGGTCGGTCCCGATGCGGTGCTGGCCGCGATGACCCGGGAATGTCTCACCGAACAACCCGATATCGAGGCACGCTGCACGGTGGTCGCCGCCGCGCGGCGTGGCGCGGACGAGGCCGGGCAGCTCACCGCTTTCCTGGCCGCCGCGCACGTCGCGGGCGTCGAAGTGGACTGGCGGCCGCTGTTCGCCGACCGTCCGCCGTGCCGAGTGCCGTTGCCCACCTACGCTTTCCAACGCCGGCGGTACTGGTTGCCGCCGACCGACGGAATCGGCGATGTGGGCCGCGCCGGTCTGACCGCGATGGACCACCCGATGCTCGGCGCGGCGCTGGCCCTGGCCGGTACCGACCAGTGGCTGTTCACCGGCCGCCTGTCCACGGTGTCGCAGCCGTGGCTGGCCGACCACACGGTGTTCGGCACGGTGCTGTTGCCGGGTACCGCGTTCGTGGAGTTCGCGCTGGCGGTCGGCGCGCGACTGGACGCGGCGACGGTCGAGGAACTGATCCTGGAAGCGCCGCTGCGGCTGGACCAGGGAACCGAGGTCGATCTCCAGATCAGCGTCGAATCGCCCGACGACGCGGGGCGCAGGCGCTTCGTCATCGCCTCGCGGACCGTAGGTGACCGGACCGCCGGTTCCACGCACGCACGCGGTGTGCTCGCGCCCGCCACGGAAGGCGCGGGGGCGCCCGGTGGTACGGACGAACTGTCCCCGGATGAGGACGCGACGACCGGGGACGCGCTGTACGACCAACTGGCCGCGCGCGGCTTGGATTACGGACCCGCGTTCCAGGGCGTGCGCCGCTTGTGGCGCCGCGACGACGCCGTGCTGGCCGAAGTGCGCCTCGGCGAGACGATCTCGGACGCCTCGCGTTTCGGTGTGCATCCCGCACTCTTGGATGCCGCCCTGCACGCCGCTGTCGACGTATTGGCCGCCGATTCGCCCCCGCACCATGCGCCGCTGCCGTTCTCCTTCACCGGCGTGCGTTTGTATCGCGGTGGCGCGAGCGGGGCGCGGGCGCTGATCCGGCCCATGGGCGCGGACGGAGTGCGAGTCGAGTTGCGCGACGAGACGGACGCGTTGCTGGTCACGATCGACGCGCTGCAGGCGCGGCCGGTCGACAGCGACGCGGTGCGCGACACACGCTCGGCCGCACCCCACGATCTCTACGACGTGCAGTGGGTCGCAGTGACCGGTGCGCCCTCCGGCGCGGTGCGGCTGGCCGCGGTCGGCGGGCCAGCGCAATCCGCTTTCGACGAACACCATTCGGAAATGGCCGCGTTGACAGCGGCCGCCGGCACTTCGAACGCCCGGCAGGCCGACGCGGTGGTGTGGTTCGCGGAATCCGGACCCGGGCACACCGACAGCGCCGAGGCCGACAGGGTGCGCCGCAGCGTGAACACCGCGCTGGCGACGGTGCAGTCCTGGTTGCGGCTGCCCGAGTCCGGTGATACCCGGCTGGTCGTGGTGACCCGCGACGGCGCAGGACGGCACGGCGAGGATCCGGACCTGGCGGCCGCGGCGACCTGGGGACTGTTGCGCAGCGCGCAATCGGAGCATCCCGGCCGGATCGTCCTGCTCGACGCCGAGCGTGACGCGGTCGTCGGGCCCGAGCTGGTCTCGGCGGCCCTCGCGACCGACGAGCCGCAGTTGGCCGCGCGCGGGGGCGAATTGCTCGCGCCCCGGCTCACCCGGCGCGGCGAGGTGACCGGCGCGCCCGTCACCCTGGGCTCGGGCGCGGTATTGATCACCGGCGGCACGGGCGGATTGGGCGCTCTGGTGGCCCGGCACTTGGCCGCGACGCATGGTGTGCGGGACCTCGTATTGGTGTCGCGCCGCGGCGAACAGGCCGACGGTGTGGGCGAACTGGTGTCCGAGCTGACCGGACTCGGCGCTCGGCCGCGGGTGCTGGCCTGCGACGTCGCCGACCGCGCCGCGGTGCGTGCCCTGCTCGACCGGTTGGCCGACGGTCCGGAACTGACCGCCGTGGTCCATGCCGCGGGCGTCTTGGACGACGCGACGCTCGACGCTCTCACCCCCGACCGGATCGACCGGGTTTTCGCGCCGAAAGTCGACGCCGCCCTCCACTTGGACGAACTCACCCGGGACCGGAACCTGTCGGCGTTCGTTCTCTTCTCGTCGATCGCCGCCGTTCTCGGCTCGGCGGGCCAGGGCAACTACGCCGCCGCGAACTCGGTGCTGGACGCGCTGGCCCGCCGCCGCGTCGCGGCGGGCCTGCCCGCGGTCTCGGTGGCCTGGGGCCCGTGGAACCAGAGCGGCGGGATGACCGCCGACCTCGGTCGCTCCGGTCTGGAACGGTTGTCCCGCATGGGTTTGCGGCCACTGACCGAGTCCGGCGGGCTCGCGTTGTTCGACCGAGCCGTCGGCGCGGGCACGTCGCTGGTCGCCGCCGTGGATTTCGACACCGCGGCATTGTCCGCGCAGGCCCGTGCAGGGTTGCTGCCGCCGCCGCTGCGTTCGCTGGTAGCGGTGCCGCGCCGCGCCGCCGGTGGCGGCGGCGATCTGGCGGAGCGGCTCGCGTCGGCGCCGCCGGACCGGCACGACGAGATCGTGCTGGAATTCGTGCGCAGGCAGGTCGCCGAGGTATTGGGCCACGCCACGAGCGATACGATCGAGGCCGACAAACCGTTCAGCGAGCTGGGTTTCGACTCGTTGGGCGCGGTGGACCTGCGCAACCGCCTCACCAAGGCCACCGGTCTGCGGCTCCCGTCGACCCTCGCCTTCGATCACCCCACGTCGGCGGCCGTCGCTCGGCTGCTGCGTTCCCGGATCGAGGGCGCCGGGCCGGGCGTCCGCCGCGCGCAGCAGCGCACGCGAGCGGATGAACCGATCGCGATCGTCGGCATGGCCTGCCGGTACCCCGGCGGAGTCACGTCTGCGGACGAACTCTGGGATCTGGTGGCCTCGGGTACGGATGCCATCAGTGAGTTTCCGGCCGATCGCGGATGGGATCTGGATCGCTTGATCCATCCGGATCCCGAACATCCGGGAACCTCGTATGTCAAAGAGGGCGGGTTCTTGACGGACGCGGCCGAATTCGACGCCGGATTCTTCGGAATCGGCCCGCGGGAGGCCAACGCGATGGACCCGCAGCAGCGTTTGCTGCTGGAGGTGTCGTGGGAAGCGCTCGAGCACGCCGGTATCGATCCGATGTCGCTGCGGGGCACCGACACCGGTGTCTACACAGGTGTGATGTATCAGGACTACGAGGTCTTGACCCGCAAAGCCGGTCCCGAGGCCGAAGGCTATGTGGGGACCGGCTCGGCGGCGAGTGTGGTCTCGGGGCGCATCGCGTATTCGCTCGGCCTGGAAGGCCCCGCGATGACGGTGGACACCGCGTGCTCGTCCTCGCTGGTGGCGCTGCACGTGGCGTGCCGGGCGCTGCGGCAGGGGGAGAGTTCGCTCGCCCTGGTGGGCGGTGCGACGGTGATGGCCACGCCCACGGTGTTCGTGGAGTTCTCCCGCCAGCGGGGTCTGGCCGCGGACGGGCGGTGCAAATCGTTCTCGGCCGCCGCCGATGGGGTGGCCTGGGCGGAGGGCGCGGCCGTCCTGGTGGTCGAACGGCTCTCGGACGCACGGCGACTCGGCCACACCGTGCTCGCCGTGGTACGCGGCAGCGCGGTGAACCAGGACGGCGCCAGCAACGGCCTCACCGCACCGAACGGCCCGTCGCAGGAGCGGGTCATCGCGGCGGCGCTGGCCGATGCCGGGCTCGGCCCGTCGGACGTGGATGCCGTGGAAGCGCACGGGACCGGAACGACCTTGGGTGACCCGATCGAGGCACAGGCGTTGCTCGCCACCTACGGACAGGGCCGTCCGGAAGGCCCGCTGCGCGTCGGATCGCTCAAATCCAATATCGGTCACACCCAGGCGGCGGCCGGTGTCGGCGGCGTGATCAAGATGGTGCAGGCCATGCGCCACGAGGTGCTGCCGAGAACCCTGCATGCGGACGAACTATCCCCGCACGTGGACTGGGCGGCCGGATCGGTGCGGGTGCTGACCGACGCCGAGCCGTGGACCGCAGGCAGCCGGGTACGGCGCGCGGGGGTGTCGTCGTTCGGCATCAGCGGCACGAACGCGCATGTGATCCTGGAGGAAGCGCCGCCGTCCGCGCGCGTCGAGCGTCCGGCGGCGGACGCCGATCCGGTCGCAGGTGGCCCGGTGCCGCTCGTGGTCTCCGCGAAGACTTCCGAAGCCCTGCGCGGTCAGGCCGAACGCTTGCACTCCTGGCTGACCGGTGCGCCGGAGATCGACTCGCGGGAGGTGGCGCGTGCGCTGCTCGACTCGCGCGCGCTCCTGGATCGCCGCGGCGTGGTGGTCGGACGCGATCGGCAGGAACTGCTCGCCGGGCTGGCCGCGCTGGCGGCGGGCGCGGCGTCGCCGCACGCGGTCGAGGCACACGCGGTGCCGGGTGCCACGGCCTTCCTGTTCACCGGCGGCGGCGCGCAGCGCGTCGGCATGGGCGCGGACCTGTACCGGGCGTTCCCGGTCTTCGCGACCGCGCTGGACGAAGTCTGCGCGGAGTTCGACCGGCATCTGGGAGGGTCGCTGCGGGAGGTGATGTTCACCGACCCGGCCGGGGTGCTGGACCGGATGGACTGGATGCAGCCCGCGTTGTTCGCGTTCGAGGTGGCGATGTTCCGGCTGCTGGAGTCCTACGGTCTCGTGCCGGATGTGCTGGCGGGTCACTCGCTCGGCGAACTCGTCGCGGCGTACGTGTCCGGCGTCTGGTCGCTCGCCGACGCCTGTGTCCTGGTGGCGGCGCGAGGACGGTTGATGGGAGCAGCGCCCGCCGGTGGGGCGATGCTGGCGGCCGCGGTGTCGGAGACGGAAGCGGAGGAACTGCTGACCGGCCTCGGTGACCGGCTCGCGATCGGCGCGCTGAACGGCCCGGAATCGGTGGTGTTCTCGGGGTACGCCGATGCCGTCGGCGAGATGCAGCGGCGGCTGACCGAGGCGGGACGCAAGAACACCCTGCTGCGGATCTCGCACGCGTCCCATTCGATGCTGATGGAGCCTGTGCTGGAGGACTTCCGTGCGGTGGCCGAGGGGTTGACCTATCGCAAGCCCGCGGTGCCGATCGTGTCGAACGTCTCCGGCGCGCAGGCCGGTGACGAGGTGTGCGATCCGGGCTATTGGGTGGCGCAGGTGCGTAGCTGTGTGCGATTCGCTCCCGGCGTGCGCAGTCTCCTCGACGCCGGGGCGCGCCGTTTCGTCGAGGTCGGGCCGGACGCCGCGCTCACCGCGATGACCGGGGAGTGCCTGGCCGAACGTCCGGACGCGGCGGCGAAGTCCCTGGTGCTGGCGTCGTCGCGGCGGTCGGCCGACGAGGTGAGCCAGTTCGTCACCCTCCTCGCCCAGTCCTACGCGGCAGGCGTACCGGTGCGCCTGCGGTCGCTGCTGCCCGCGGCAGGCGCACCGGTGACGCTGCCGACGTACGCGTTCCAGCGCCGCCGCTACTGGGTGCAGCCCGCTCCCGAGAGCGCGACGGGGTCGTTCGGGCATCCGCTGCTGACCAGCGCGGTGCCGCTGGCCGGGAAGGACGAATGGTTGTTCACCGGCCGGTGCTCCATGCGTACCCAGCCTTGGATCGGCGACCACGCGGTGTTCGGCTCGGTGTTGCTGCCCGGGATGGCCTTCGCGGAGATGGCCCTGGCCGCCGGCGCGCATCTGGGCACCGGCGTGGTCGAGGAACTCTTGCTGCAAGCTCCCCTCCTGCTGAGCGCGGGCGTCGAGATCGATGTGCAGCTGAGTGCCGGTGTGCGGGATCAGGAGGGGCGGCGCAGTTTCGCCGTCCATTCCCGCCCGGCGGACCGGGACGCGTCCGACGCGGACGCGTGGGTGCAGCACGCGAGCGGTGTCTTGACCACGACCGACGACGAACCCGCCCCGGTGTGGGACGAACGAGTCTGGCCGCCTTCCGATGCGACGCCGTCGGACGGGTCGCTCTACGACCGGCTGGCGGAGCGCGGCTTCGACTACGGTCCTGGGTTCCAGGGCGTGACCGCGCTGTGGTCGCGCGGCGGGCAGACTTTCGCCGAAGTGTCCCTCGACGAATCCGTCGCCGTCGCGGCGTCCCCGTTCGGGATCCATCCGGCGCTGCTGGACGCCTGCCTGCACGCGGCGCTCGGCGATCTGCTCGACGCCCTGCCCGCCGGGCAGGTGCCGTTGCCCTTCTCGTTCGCCGGTGTGCGGTTGTGGCGGTCCGGATCCACCGCCGTACGCGTTCGCGTCGTCCGCGCGGCCGAGGGACAGATCGCGATCGACATCGCCGACGAGACCGGCTCGCCCGTGGCGCGTATCGATGCGGTCTCCGCACGTCCGATCGCGGCCGACGCCTTGGGCCCCGTGGCTGCGGAGCGTCGCGCGGCGCCCCTGCAGCTGCGCTGGACGCGCGCGGAGCTGCCCGCGCTGCGCGCCGTGCCCGATCGCGTGGCGACGCTGGGACGGGCACGGGTCTCCGGCGTCGACCGCCGCTACGCCGATGTCACCGAACTGCTTGCGGCCGACCCGATTCCGGAAGTGGTCGTGTGGTCGCCCGGTGACGGACCCACGGGCTCGGTGGATCCGGGGGCCGTGCGGCACGCGACCCGCACGGCATGGGAGTTGTTGCGGTCCTGGCTGTCGAGCGAGCGGCTGGCGGACACCCGGCTCGTGGTGGCGACCCGCCGGGCGGCGGGCCTGCCCGGCGAGCCGATCGATCTGGCCGCCGCGGCGGTGACCGGTCTGGTCCGCAGCGCGCAGTCGGAACAACCGGGCCGCATCGTGCTCCTGGACCACGACGAGGACCTGGACGCGCAGACGGTGCTCGGCGTGATCGAATCCGGGCACGCCCACGTGGCGGTCCGCAGGGGAGAGCTCCAGCTTCCGCGCCTGGCCTTTGCCGACGCGCCCGAAAAAAGCTCTGGTACGGGACTTTTCGGCGACGGAACGGTGCTGGTCACCGGTGGGACCAGCGGATTGGGCGCGCTGCTCGCCCGCCACCTGGTCACCGCCCACGGCGTCCGGCATCTGCTGCTGGTGTCGCGCCGCGGCGCGAGCGCCGACGGAGTCGCGGAACTGGTCGCCGAGCTGGACGGGCTGGGCGCGCGCACTCGGGTCGCCGCGTGTGACGTGGCCGATCGCGCCGGTCTGGCCGCCGTGCTGGAGTCGATCGGGGACGAGCACCCGCTGAGCGCGGTGATCCATTCCGCGGGTTTGATCGATGACGCCACCATCGAGACGCTGACCGAACGACAGCTCGATCGGGTGCTCGCGCCCAAAGTCGACGGCGCACTGCACCTGCACGAGCTCACCCAGGGCCAGGAACTGGCCGCGTTCGTAGTGTTCTCCTCCGCGGCGGCGATTCTCGGATCGCCCGGACAGGGGAACTACGCGGCCGCGAACGCGTTCCTCGACGGGCTCGCGCACGCCCGCCGCGCACAGGGGCTGCCCGCCTTGTCGGTCGCCTGGGGGCTGTGGAACCAGGGCACGGGCATGACCGCCGAGATGGACCGCGCCACGCTGGCGCGGCTGCAGCGCATGGGTCTGCGGATCCTCGGTGACGCGGACGGGACGGCGCTGTTCGACGCGGCGCTCGCCACGGACGCGGCGATGGTCGCCTGCGTCGCGTTCGACCAGCCCGCCCTGGCGGCGCAGGCCCGTGCCGGACTGCTGCCCGAGGTGCTGAGCGGCCTGGTGCCCACCCGTGCGCGGCGAGTCGCGGCCACGCGCGCGTCCGGCGGTCTGCTGGCCGACCGGCTCGCCGCGGCACCGGAGGACGAACGTGACGCGCTGGTGCTCGAATTCGTCCGCGAACACGCCGCGGCGGTGCTGGGATACCGGTCCGCGGCCGCCATCGACCCCGAAACACCGTTCAACGAGATGGGTTTCGATTCACTGGGCGGCGTCGAGCTGCGGAACCGGCTGTCGGAGGGCACGGGGACGCGCCTGCCCTCGACCCTGGTGTTCAACTACCCGACGGTGAGCGCGGTGGCGAAATTGCTGCGGTCGCACTGGGAGGCGACCGCGACCACCTCGGCGATCGACGACCAGCTCGCCGCGCTCACCGCGTTGTTCGCGACGCTGCCGTCCGCGGAGGACAAGGCCCGGCTGGCCGAACGGATCCGCGCGGCGCTGACCGACGCCGTGGACGAACCCGAACCCGAACCCGAGCCCGCCGCTGCGCAGGGCCGGGACGCCGTGGCGGCGGCCGCCACCGCGGACGAACTGTTCGCCCTCATCGACCAGCAGATCTCCGGAAAGTAGAGGAAAGCTCATGACACACAACGACGTGTCGACGATCGCGGTGACCGATGGCGTGCGCTCGCTGCACCTGGAGTGGGACGATCCCGGTATCGCCGTGCTCGGCATGATCCAGCTCTCGCGCGACGAACTCGTCGAGCGCATCCGCACCGGCGCCCTGCCGCTGCCGCCCCTGGCCAAACTGCTCAATATCGAGGTGGTCGACGCCGAGCCGGGGCGGATGACCTTGAGCCTCACCCCCGACGAGCGGCATGTCAACTTCCTCGGCGTGGTCGGCGGTGGTGTCGTCGGCACGGTGCTCGACGTCGCGATGTGGGGTGCGGTCCAGCTGTCGGTGGACGACAAGTCCATGCTCACGACCGTGAGCATGACCTCCAATCTGGTGCGTGGAGTCTCACACAACCAGGGTGCGTTGCAGGCGATAGCGGAGGCGGTGCACGTCGGCCGCACCACGGCCACCGCCGAGAGCCGCCTCGTCGACGCCCACGGCAAGGTCTACGCGACCGCCACCGCGACCTTCGTGCGAATGGGCGGCGGAAAAGGGTGACCGCCGGTGGGCCCGGGGATCGAGTCCCCGGGCCCACCGCAGTCCGCGATCAGAGTTCGGCCGCCAGCTGGGTGCCCTGCTGGATGGCGCGTTTGGCGTCGAGTTCCTTCGCCTCGTCGGCTCCGCCGATGACATGCACGCGCAGGCCCAGGGATTCGAGCTTCTCGCCCAGGTCGCGAACCGATTCCTGGCCCGCGCACACCACCACGTTGTCGACTTCGATCACCCGGCGGCCCTGCCGTTGCGGGCCGAAACTGATGTGCAGCCCACGATCATCGATTCGCTCATAGTTGACTCCGCCGATCTGCTCGACGCCGCGCGCCTCCAAAGCGGCGCGATGGATCCAGCCGGTCGTCTTCCCGAGAGTCAGTCCGAAGGGCCCCGACTTGCGCTGCAACAGCGTGACTTCCCGGATTCCCGGGGCGGGCCTGCGGGTCCGCAACTGGCCGGGAGCGTGGATGTCATCGGTGACACCCCACTCGTCGCGCCATTGGTCGAGCGGGAGCGTCCCCTGATGACCCGCGGTGAGGAACTCGCCGACGTCGAATCCGATTCCGCCCGCGCCGATGACGGCCACCCGGTCCCCGACGGGCTTCTCCCGCCGGATCAGTTCCGGATACGACAGCACCATCGGGTGATCGATTCCCGGGATGTCGGGAACGCGGGGACGCACACCGGTGGCCAGCACCACGTCGTCCCAGTCGCCGGCCGCGAGCTGTCCGGCGGTGACGCGGGCGTTCAAATGAACGGTGACGCCGGTGAGTTCCAGTTTGCGCCGGTAGTACCGGATCGTCTCGTCGAACTCCTCCTTGCCGGGAATGCGGCGGGCGAGGTCGAACTGACCGCCGATCCGATCCTCGGCTTCGAAGAGCTCCACCTGGTGCCCGCGCTCGGCCAGCCCGATCGCGGCCGACAGCCCGGCCGGACCGGCGCCGACGACCGCCACCCGCTTGGCCCGCCTGGTGGGCAGTAGTTGCAGCAGCGTCTCGTGGCACGCGCGGGGGTTCACCAGGCAGGACACCGTCTGCCGGGTGAAGGTGTGGTCCAGGCAGGCTTGGTTGCAGGCGATGCAGGTGTTGATCTCGTCCACGCGGGATCCGGCGGCCTTGTTCACCCACTCCGGGTCGGCCAGCAACGGCCGCGCCAGCGAGATGAGGTCCGCTTCACCCCGCTCCAGAATCTGTTCGGCGACCTCGGGCATGTTGATCCGGTTCGACGCGCACACCGGAATGGAGATGTGCTCTTTGAGCGCCGCGGTGTATCCGACGAACGCGGCCCGCGGCACCGAGGTGACGATCGTCGGCACCCGCGACTCGTGCCAGCCGATATCGGTATTGATGACGTCGACCCCGGCGGCTTCCAATTCCTTGGCCAAGTCGATGATCTCCGCGTAGGTCTGCCCGTCCTCGACGAATTCGGCCAGCGACATCCGGAACATGATGAGCAGGTCGTCGCCTGCGGCGGCCCTGGTCCGGGCGGCGACCTCGACCGGGAACCGCCGCCGGTTCTCCGCCGATCCGCCCCACCGATCGGTGCGGGTGTTGGTGCGCGGCGCGAGGAACTGGTTGATCAGGAACCCTTCGCCGCCCATGATCTCGACACCGTCGTAACCGGCCAGCTGCGCCAGCTGCGCGCAGCGCACGTGATCGGCGATCGTGGTCTCGATCTCCTGCTCGGTGAACGCCCGCGGCTCGAACGCGGTGAGTGGTGAGGCCACCGCCGAGGGAGCCAGATTGGTGGGGATGTTCGAATCGCGGCCCCCGTGCAGGATCTGCAAGGCGATCTTGCCACCCGCCTCGTGGACGGCCTCGGTGATCACGCGGTGCCGCTCCGCGTCGGTCTCGTCCAGCATGGCGCACGCGAACGGCCACAGCCATCCGTCGCGGCTGGGGGAGTATCCGCCGGTGACGATCAGTCCCACCCCGCCGCGTGCGCGTTCGGCGAAGAACGCCGCCAGTCGGTCGATGTGCCAGGCCCGGTCCTCCAGGCCGGTATGCATGGAGCCCATCACGACTCGGTTGCGCAGTCGCACCCTTCCCAGCTCGATCGGCGACAGCAAATGCGGAAAGGCGGAACTCATGGGATGAACCTAACGGCAGCTACCCGCCTCCGCAATCGCTGGCGGCCCATGCCATCAGCGGTGCACTGCTGGAGTCGGCTCCACTGTGGGCCGAGGGCGACAAGTCGGCAACTCGCGCCTATCGCGTGTGCCCGCGACCGACCTCGTCGACGAACCCGGGAACAACCTTGTCGCGGCGATCGGGCCCGCGTCGTTCCCAGCACCGGGATGGCGCATATTGACAGCGATCCTCGGCGCACCTAAGTTGACCAGCCTTACCCGAAGTGTGAAACACGTTGTGCGCGAACAGGAGCCATGCATGCTGGTATCCGGTTCGACGCGCAGGTCCTTCTTGCGTGCGGTGGGTTCCGGCGCGGCGGCCCTTTCCGCCGCGGCTTGCACCGGATTCGCCACCAGTGGCAGCGGTGGCATGGTCTTCTTGTCCACGCAGTTCCGTCCCGCCGACGAGGCCGAGCGGTTCCGTGGTCTGCTCGCGGCCGCCGCACCGGGCGTCGGATACGTGACCATCGAGGAGAGCCCGTTCGAGACCCAGGTGCGCAGCCAGGTCGACGCGGGCGCGGCCCGGATCGGCCTGCTCGGGGGCCTGCACGGCGATCTCGCGCCGCTCGCCGACGGCTACCTGCAGGACCTCACCGGCCTGCTCGCCGACCTCGGTTCCCGTGGCTGGCCCGCCGCCTACCTGGAGCTGGCCAGGGTGGGCACCGACCGCACGTGGTACATCCCGTGGGCCACGGCCAGTTACGTCCTCGCCGCGCACGCGGACGCGCTCGAACACCTGCCGCCCGGTGTCGATGCCGCGTCGCTGTCCTATGACCAGTTCCTCGACTGGGCGATCGCCGCGCGCCGCGCCAATGGCAATCGCCCCGTGCTCGGCCTGCCCGCCGGTCCCAAGGGCCTGCTGCACCGGTTCGTGCAGGGCTTCCTGCTGCCCTCGTTCACCGGCGGCCAGATCACCACCTTCCGTTCGAACGAGGCCGTGACGGCGTGGCAGTATCTGCGTGAGCTGTGGGCGAACTGCGCCCCGTCCAGCACGAACTTCGACTTCATGCAGGAGCCTTTGGACAGCGGCGAAGTGCGGCTGGCGTGGGATCACGTCGTGCGCCTGGTCCACGCGCCCGAGCGCGACCCGCGCAACTGGCGGATGCTTCCCGCACCGCGCGGCTCGCACGGCCTCGGCTACATGGCCGTCCTGGCCGGACTCGCACTTCCGAAGGACGGTCCGGATCCCGAGCTGGCGCAGCGGACGATCAGCACGCTCACCCGCCCGGAGACCCAGCTGCGGCTGCTGCGTTCCAACGGGTTCTTCCCCGCGATCGATACGGCGATCCCGGACGATCTGCCGCCGGCCATCCGGCTCGAGGCCGAGGCGGTGCGCAGGCAGCAGGAGGCGCCCGGCGCCATCCTCTCCTTGCCGCCGGTCGGGCTCGGCCGGCGCGAAGGGGAGGTGAGCAAGGTCTTCAAAGACAGCTTCCGCTCGATCGTCCTCGACCGCGCCGATATTCGCGCCACGCTGGACCAGCAGGCCCGGATACTGCAAGGCATCCTCGACGACCTGAAAGTGCCGTGCTGGACTCCCGACCCGGCCGCCGACCTCTGCCGGGTGGGGTAGCCGTGAGGTCGAGACCGCGCTCCCCGTGGATCCTGCTGCTGCCGTCGATCGTCCTGATGACGGCGCTGTTCGGCTGGCCGCTCGTGCAGGGCGTGCTCGCGGCGTTCCGCGGCGACGACGGATTCACCCTCGCCCACTGGGACCGGCTGTTCGACGATCCGTACCTCTTCACCGCCCTGCGCAACACGCTGCTGTTGATCGTGATCGTCGTGCCGGTCCAGCTCGTCCTCGCCGTCGGCATGGCGCTGCTCATACAGGCCCGGCCGCGGTTCGCGGGCGGGCACTTCTACCTGTGGTGCCTGCCGCTGGCGATCTCCGAACTGGCCGCGGGCCTGGTCTGGCTGGCCATCTTCGACAACCGCGGCTACCTGAACTCGCTGCTGGTCGGCATCGGGCTCTGCGACGACGGCGTGCAGTGGCTCGGCTACCAGAATCCGGGCACGATGCTGCTGGCCGTGGTGGTCGCCGAGATCTGGCGCGCGACCTCGCTGGTGTTCGTGATCGTGGTGGCGGGCGTGCAGATGATCCCGCGCGACTACGACGAGGCCGCGCAGGTGTTCGGCGCGAATCTCTGGCAGCGGCTGCGGCACGTGACGCTGCCGCTGCTGGGGCCGAGTCTGCAGGTGGCGCTGATCCTACGGACGATCCTGGCGTTGCAAGCTTTCGCCGTAGCGCAGGCGTTGACCGGACGGGATTTCCCGCTGCTGGTCGGCGAGACCTACGAGTGGTACGCGAACCTGCAGAATCCGGCGGTCGCCAGCGCCGTCTCGCTGATCGTGCTGGCGATCTCGCTCGCCACCGCGGTGTTCTACCTGCGGGCGGTCCGGCAGCCGGAGCAGGCCCGATGAGCCACGATCGTGCGGCGCCCGCCGCGGCGCGGGGCTGCGGGCACGCGCCCAGGAGGCGAGGAGCGCGATGAACCGAACCGACGCGCCGACGCGGCGCGTGCTGCCACCGATCGATCGCGCACCACTGCGCAGGCGTCGCAGGCGCGCCGTGGGGGTGCAGCTCGCCTGCATCGCCGTGAGCCTGTTCATGGCGCTGCCGATCGTTCTCATCGGGCTCGCCGCGGTGTCCTCGAGGGAAGCGCTCAACGAGTTCCCGAAGCCGCTCGTGCCGAAGGAGTTCTCCACCGAGACCCTGGTCTCGTTCTTCCGCGCCACGGGGACCGTCGCGGCCTTGGGCAACTCGGTGCTGGTCGGCCTCTACACGGTGTTCTGGTCCCTGGTGATCGGCGCGCCCGCGGGATATGCGCTGGCCCGTCATGCTTTCCGGGGCAAGGACACCTTTCAGGTCTTCATCCTGTTCGTGCGCGCGCTGCCCATCGTGGTGCTCTCGGTGCCGCTGGCCACGATGTTCCTGCGGATCGATGTGTACGACACGGTGTTCGCCGTGACATTGGTGCACACCACGCTCGCGCTGCCGACCACCGTACTCATCACGGCCAGCATCTTCGTCGCGGTGCCCCCGGATCTGGAGGAGGCGGCGCGGGTCTTCGGGTGCAGCCGGTGGCAGGCGGCGCGCCGGGTGGTGGTGCCGCTCGCACTGCCGGGGCTGGCCGCGTCGTCGATCTTCACCTTCGTCCTGTCCTGGAACGAGATCCTCGGCGCGACGATCGTGACGCTCGGGCACCGCACCTTGCCCGCGCAGGTGCTGACGGCGCTGGACGAGGCGTCTACCGCCTACCGCTTCGCGGGCGGTTTCGCGCTGATCATCCCGGCGCTGGCGTTCATCTTCGTGATGCGACGCTACCTGGTGAACATGTGGGGGACGACGCTGCGATGACAGGGGTTCGCTGATGGCTGAGGTGGTGGTCCGGGATCTGGTGAAAACCTATCCCGGCGGCACGGCACGTGCCACCGACGAGGTGTCGCTGGAGATCGCCGACGGCGAGTTCATGGTGCTGCTCGGGCCGTCCGGCTGCGGCAAGACGACGCTGCTGCGCATGATCGCCGGGTTGGAGCTGCCGGACTCGGGACAGATCGTGATCGGCGGCAAGGACGTCACCTATCTGGAGCCGCGACGGCGCAACCTGTCGATGGTGTTCCAGTCCTACGCCGTGTTCCCCAACAAGAAGGTCGCCGACAACATCGGCTTCGGTCTGCGCGTGCACGGCGTGCCACCCGACGAGATCCGTCGCAAAGTCGCCTGGGCGGCAGAGCTTTTGCAGCTGACGCCGTACCTGGACCGCTATCCGGCGCGGTTGTCGGGTGGGCAGCGCCAGCGTGTCGCGGTGGCGCGGGCGATCGTGATGGACGCCGACGTGCTGCTCATGGACGAGCCGCTGTCCAACCTGGACGCGCTGCTGCGGCTGTCGTTCCGAGCCGAGCTGAAAAGGCTTGTCGCAGAACTCGGCACCACGACCGTCTACGTCACCCACGACCAGGTCGAGGCGCTGTCGCTGGGCGACCGGGTCGCGGTGCTGCGTGACGGCGCGATCGTCCAGTGCGGCCCGCCCACCGAGGTCTACGACGACCCGGCGACGGAATTCGTCGGCGGATTCCTCGGCAGTCCACCGATGAATTTCCTTACCGGCACGGTTTCCGCCGCGGAGAACGGACCGCGCATCGACCTGGGCGGGCAATCGCTCGCCGTGCCCGCGGCACTGTCCTCGTTCGCGGGCCGCACGATCCGTCTCGGCGTCCGCCCCGAGGCCATCGTGGTGGACCGCGGACCCGCGGACGCGACCGTGCGGGGCGAACTCGAAGTGCTCGAGCCACTCGGCTCGTCCACCCTGCTCACCACCCGCGTCAGCGGGCAGACGGTGAAAGTGCAAGCGCCGCCCGGCTTCCGCGCCGCCGAGGGAGCGGCCACGAGCCTGCACCTGCCGCCCGAGGCGTGCCGCTGGTACGACCCGGAGACCGGGTTGCTCTTGACGGTCGACTGATCGGGGGGACATCCGCGCTGGTCGGTGCTGCTCAACGTCCGCCTTCGGCGCGCAATTGCGCGTCATCGATCAGCGCCCGTGCTTGCCGGATGACCGCGAACAACTCGAAGCGGCGGGTGTGATCGGCGACCTGGATCTGTAACTCGTCCTCGAGTCGTTCCACCCGCCAGCGGATCCGGTCGATCACGACGAGGTCGGCGGCGCGATCGAGCTGCTGCAATTCTTCGAGAACCTCGTCGAGACGGTCCTGCACACTGCGCATTGCGCACGTTCTTTCTGGTAGGCGACTCTGCCGGTAAGAATCGTCAACAGGGTGGACGAGCATCGGAATGCGGGGTTGCGGGCAGCGCAATGTCGGATTTCCAGATAGTTACGCCCGGCCGGCGCGGACAGCGGTGGCGACGTCGCCACCCGCTGCCCCGGCGCTGGGCGTCAGCGGAAGGCGTCCGCGTGGGCGGTGGCCCACTGCCCGAAGGTGCGCGGCGCGCGGCCGATGATCTCTTCCACCGTGGGGCGGACGATGGATTCGTCGATCGCCCCGTGGACGTAGAAGTCGAAGAAGGCGTTCACGTACTCGACGGGGGTGGTCCGCAGCATGTCGGCGTGGGCCTCCTCGTCGGTGAGGCCATGGCAGGTGAGGGCGCGGCCGGTGACTTCGGCCAGGATCGCCACCTGCTCGGCGGGCGTGAGCGGCTCCGGCCCGGTAGGCCAGAGGATTTCGCCGTGATGGCCGCTGTCGCGCAGCACGGCGGCGGCGACCGCGCCGAGGTCCTGCGGATCGAGAGCGGCCGTGCGGACCTCGGGGAACGGTGCGCGGATCACGTCTCCGTCGCGAAGCTGGGGAAGCCAGCGCAGAGCGTTGGAGGCGAAGGCGCACGGGCGCAGAATGGTCCACGCGGCACCGCATTCGGTGGCCTCCTGCTCGGAGGCCATCATGTATCGGGTGATGGCGTTGGAGGTGTCACCGGTAGCGGCGGAAACGCCGGAGAGTTGCACGATGTGCTCGACGCCCGCCTTCGCGGCCGCCTGTGCGACCCCTGGATAACCCGGTAGCAGGAACACCGCGCGCACACCGTCGAAACTCAGGGTCTCGGGCGATGTCAGATCGCCCGCCACGGCTGGCACGCCTGGAGGCACGACGGCCTGCTCGGGATCGCGCACCAGCGCGCGCACCGGTTCTCCCGTGGTGGCCAGGGCCTGCACAACTTCCGCGCCGACATTGCCGGTCGCTCCTGTCACGAGGATCATTTCGCCGATCTTTGCAGTACCGGGGCGGTTTCGCCCGCCCGTTGCAGCTTCCTGCAGCACACTGTGCAGCCTCTGCCTTTGCCGCTGGGAATCACCCCGTGAGGTGTGCGGCTATGCCATCGAGCAGTTTGCCCAGCCCGAACTCGAAAACGCCTTCCGCGACGTCGCCTGGGTCCCGGTGGTCGGGGGGACCTGCGGAGAGCATGGCCAGCAAGGCAGGGTAACGCTCGGGCTGCCCGTACTGATGGATCATCGCCGGGTCGAGGACCGGGCCGACGTGCCCGGCCGCGTCGCGGCCTCGGGTCGGATCGATCGCCAGACGGGCGGCGCCGCCGACGAAAGCGGTGATGGACAGGGTGATCTCGAAGATGCCGTGCGGTGGGAGTCCGGCCTCGATGAGCGCACTCATCGCGGCCTCGCCCCACGCGGCCTCGTTCGGGCCCATGCAGCGATTGCTGGTGCCGACCGCCAGCACCCACGGATGACGAAGGTACAGCTCCCGGGTGCGACGCGCCCAGAGTTCGAGTGCCGCGCGCCAGTCGCCCCGCGGCAGGTCGGGTGGTTCGGACATGGTCGCGTCGAGCATCAGGGCGACGAGTTCGTCCTTGCCCGGCACGTATCGATACAGCGACATGGTGGCCGCGCCCAGCTCCTTGGCGACCCGCTGCATCGACAGTGCGCCGACGCCTTCCGCGTCCGCGACGGCCATGGCCGCGCCGACGATCCGGTCCAGGCTCAGTGCCGGCCGGGGGCCGCGGCCGGACCGGCGACCGCCGGCCCACAGCAACTGCGCCACCGGCGGCAGTTCATCAGCCATGTTCGCTCCTAGCGTCTAATTGCGTATGGACTACGCAATGCGTATAGGATACGCAGTACTTCGTCGTCTCCGATGTCCGGGGTGGTTCACCATGGCAGTTCCTGCCAGATCTTCGAATTCCGTCGTGTCCGAACCGAACCGACCACGGTGGTGGCAGCGTCCCTGGGTGGGGCCACTGCTGGTGCTCACGTTCGCGTTCGTCGCCTTCTCTCTGCCGCCGAACAACTCCCGTAACTCCGGCCGGTCGGCGGCCTCGAATCGGCGAATCTCCATCTGCGTCATCTTGCCGGCGCCGAAGCGGTCTCCGGCCGCGTCACAGCGTCCGGGCGAAGTGTGCGGCGACGGTGTCGACCGCTACGGTGACCTGCGGCTCCTGGTCGTAGAAGTCGAATTGGGTGCCCGGAGTCCAGACGATGTCCTTGGGTCCGGCCAGCCCGTCGTGGAAGCGGCGCGCTCCGTCGGGGATCGCGGCCTGCTCGCTGTGCGCGAGCACCGTGGGCTGGGTGATCTTCGGCGCCAGCGCGATCGCGTCGTAGGTGAGCCAGTCGACCCAGGACATGACGGCGAACCGGTTGGGTTAGGCGGGAATTCCGCCACGGGCGGGGTTGAGATAGAAGTCGATGTCGTAGGGCATGGCCGCGTGCTCGTCGGTGGCTCTGACCACCGGCACGTAGTCGATCACGCCTGTCTCCTCGAATCGTGACCGCGCTCGCTCGCCGAGCGCGATTCTGGCGGCCACCTCCTCGGCTCCACCGTAGGCTTGTGCGCAGATGTCCGCGTCGTGCAGCCAAGGCGCCACCAGTGCGAGCGACTTCACCCGTGCGTCCCCGGCCGCGTCGGCGGACATGTACATCGCCGCCGCGCAGATTCCCAGCGCGCCCAGTCGCGTGGCGTCGACGGCTGGGTGCGCGGCCAGGAAGGACACCGCGTTGTGGATGTCGCGGACCTTCCGCTCCGGTGATTCGACATCCCGCGGTTCGCCCGCCGATTCGCCGAAGCCGGTGAAATCGAACGACAGCGCCGCGTAACCGTGTGCGGCCAACCGCTCGGCGTATCGGTCGGCCATCAACTCCTTGACGCTGGTCCAGGTCCCGGCCACCGCCACGCCGGGCGCCGGGCCCGGGCCCGGCGGCAGGTACAGGTTGCCGACGAGTCGTACTCCGGCACTGTCGAATTCGACCTTCATAACCTCGATCTCTCTTCGTAGCGTTTCGAATCGGCTCCCACCGGCACACCGGCGGCGGCGAGAACCCTCACGGCAGCGCTCGGTTGCCGTCGCCCCATAGCGCCGTCATCGGACTGGCACGACCGCACCGGACACCGGGTCGTGTTCTGGGAAAAGGTGTCCAACACCGCCGTCGCGCGACAGCTCACCGTGGCCGCCATGGCACAACGGTTTCCGAGCACGGGATTGCTGCTGCGCGAACACTTCGGATCCGGCTACCTGTCCGTCGCGATCACCTTCCATCACGGCAGCGTCCGCGCCGGGCTCGCCGTGCCCGCGCCGTCGGCGGACTTCGTCGACACCGTGCTCGACCAACCCGGCCTCGGGACCTACCTGCTCGATCTACGGACCGCTCCCGCGGGCGCGGTTCAGCAGTGGCTGCATCGACCCGGGAAACTCCGCCTCGTCATCGAAACCTACGACCCCACCCACGACACCGATCACCACATCACCGGCGCCGGCCTGGGTGAGTGGTTCGACATCGTTCTGCGCATCCGAACCATCACTCCGACGCACTCGTTCGCCGCTGAACGGTAGCCTCACCCGGGGTCTTCGCGCATCGGCATGCGGGTGCGTCGGGCGTGCCCATCCGCCCCATAGGGTTGTGGCCGACGGGCCGGTCCGTCGAGAGGAGTTGCCGATGGATGCCGAACACTTCCTGCCGTTCCGCAAGAGCGCGGTGATCTCTCTGTGTGCCGACGAGCTTCCCGATGCGGAACGCGCGTCGTTCGCCGAGTTCGCGCGTTTGCTGGCGGCCGTGGTGCATCAGGAGTTCCACACGCGGAGCGAAGCGGTGCTCGACGCGTATCACGTGGTCGATCCCGCGGAGGACGAACGGGTGATCCGTGCCGCCACGCCCGAGGACCGGGCCGCGGCGCGGGCGCGGGTGGAGCGGGAGCTGGTCGCGCTTGCCGACGCCGCGGATTTCACGCGCATCGATGCCGCCGAGATCGAGCGCGCGTTCGCCGAGCACTCGTTGGTGAAGGTGCGCTTGGAGATCGACGAGGACGACATCGAGACGGCGATGTTCTTCCGGCGCGGAGTGTCACAGCGCACCGAACACCTCCGGTGGCTGTTCGGTCTGCGGCGTCGCAGCGTCGAATTCACCAGCTACGGCAAGGTTCTGGTGTACGTCGCGTTCGCCGAGCGTCCCGATGCGGTGGCGGATCGGCCCAACGGCGGTGTGCTGCTGAAGTTGTTCGGGAACGTTCCGAGCAACGATCTCGAGATGTTGTATCCGAGCGTCCGGGTGCGGATGCGGCCCTTGGACAAGCTGCTGATCGGGGTGCCCGCGGTGGTCTCCGGGATAGTCGTGGTCGTCACCAAGCTGGTGGCTTCGCTGGGGCCGCTGGTCCTGTTGCTGGCGTTCTGGGCCGGGCTGCGCGAAGAGTCCGTACGGCTGGATCAGGCCACGCTGATCACCCTGGGCGCGGGCTTGGCGGCCTTCGGCGGTTACCTGGTACGGCAGTTCTCCAAGTTCAAGAATCGCAAGATCAAGTTGATGAAGACGTTGTCGGAACACCTCTACTTCCGCAAGCTCGACAACGACGCGGGAGTGTTCCATCATTTGCTCGGCGCGGCCGAGGAGTCGGAGGTGAAGGAAGCCGTGCTCGCCTACCACTTCCTGCGCACGGCCGCCCGGCCGCTCACCGCCGCCGAACTCGATCAGCGCGTCGAGGACTGGTTCCGTCGGTGGTGGGGGACGACCTTCGACTTCCGGATCCGCGACGGGCTCCGCAGGCTGGGCGCATACGACCTGCTCATCGAACACGAGCACGGCATGCTGAGCGCGGTGCCGCTCGCCGAAGCGAAACAGCGGCTGGATCTCCAGTGGGACACCATGTTTCGTGTCCGACCGGACGGCAGCCGGCTCGGGGTCGCCTCCGGTTGAGCGGATGGCCTCGCGGCGGGGTGTGCCTTCAGCCGAGTGCGGGCACCGGATCGTCGCCACTGCGGGCGGTGGTTCCCTTCGCGGGGAGCGAGCCGTCGGGAGCGACTCCGGGGAATCGGCGGCGTAGCTGAGTGATACAGCGGAGCACTTCGTTCAGTTCGTTGCGGAGCCTACGCAACTCGGTGGCGCGTTCCCTCTGGCTCGATGCCCCGGTGTGTGTCATGGCCGCGATGAAGGAGTCCAGTTCGTCCGCCTCGGCGATGAGCAGGTCGACGAACTTCTCCGCCTGAGCCCGCTCCGCGTGGTTCTGCACCGCCGGCTCCTCCCACCCTGTCGCGGAGAGTTCTCTCCCCGCACGACGCTCCACGAGTAACGGCACGAAATCGCGCACGGACGCGTGCCCGAAGCGCTCATGGGCTCGTCGCACCACCAATGCCACGGCATCGGGGGCGACTTGCGGATGGCACTGCACGAGTCGTCGGACGACATATCTGATCTGGACGGCCTCGTGGTTGTGCATGCTCGGTCCCTGGTGAACGGCCGTACGTGCGGAACGCCCCGGCCACGCGTCGTGCGATTCCTGACGAACCGATCGTGGCGCGACTACCCGACTGGTCACGCCTTCAATGTACCGTTGTATGACGGTACGATCAATGGCGGCAAGAAGATTCGGATTCGCGCGCTCCCGCCCAGGAGAGGGCGGATGGCTACTGCGGCGCGGACCCCGTGGTGAGGTGTTCGGCAATCAGGATGCGGTGGGCCTGCTGGGCTGCATCGGCGCGGCGCCGGTCATCGATCGCACCGCTCGGCAGCTGTTCGAGCCCGCGGCTGAGAACCGCGATGGTGTCACCGAGCAGCAGCACCCGGTGTTCCAGGTCGTCGAGTCTTTCGGTGATGGCGTCCGCGTTCGCGATCCGGTCGGCGCCGGGCAGCACGGAGCGCAGGCGTGCGGGCACCTCGGTCGCGGTCCGGGCGACGGCGGTCAGCCACGAACGCGCGATGCGCGCGGAGGCTGTGGGCAGGTCGCTGATAGGGGACATGGCACCAGCGTCGTCCCGGCAGCAGTGGCTCGCCTAGGGTCCGACGACCCCGGCCGGAACGTCCGATGGTCCTCGCGCCGGACCACGGCCCCGGAACCCGAGAGGCCGGCGGCCATGTCATGGCATGCGTCTGTTCGTTCCGGGGTGCCGTGCGCGATTCGCCGGTCTGGTGACGATCACCGGCACCTGTGCCCCGTGCAGTACGGCTCGACTCACGGAACCGAGTGGCATCGAGGGCAACCCGTCGTGCCCGCGGTCGCCCACTACGATCAACCGCGCTTTTTCACCGACCTCGAGCAGTCGTCTGGCGGGACGGTCTTCGACCACGACGCGCCGCACAGTGACCTCCGGAAACGCTTCGGTGTACCCGGCCAGGCTCCGGTCGAGCAGTTCCGCACCCTCCTTCCGTGTTTCGGCGAGCGAGTCATCGCCGCAGGGGGAGAACGTATGCACCGCAAGGAGATCGGCGCCACGAAACGCCGCCTCGTCGAAGGCCGATCCGACGGCTGCGGCGCTGCTCTCGGAGGCGTCGACACCGACGACGACAGGCCCGGCACCGTGCTCGACGCCACGGGGAATGACGGCGACCGGGCACCCGGCCTGCCGGGCCAGCGCGGTGCTCAGCGAGCCGAGCATGGCGCGGCTGAACGCGCCGAGTTCCTGAGTGCCGACCACGAGCAGTCGCGCGTTCTCGGATCGGCGGCGCAGCATCGGAATGGGCGCGGCGTCGGTCAGTTCCGCGGTCACCTCGATCCGGTTGATCGGAGCGGATTCGGCGACAGCTGTGGCGTACGCGAACTCCAGCGCGTCCGACGCGCACCAGCGATACCTGGCGGGGGCGGACCGTTCGACATCGACGCCCGGCCCGTAGGCGCCGAGGACGCCGGTCGGATAGACCAGATGCAGGGGTGCGCGGCGGTGGGCGGCGTCGACGGCGGCCCAGCGTACAGCGGCGAGCGCTACCTCCGATCCGTCGACGCCCACCACGATCGGAGCACTGCTCGTAATGGACATGAGCGTTCCTCTCGTTCGCATGCCGGGGCCCGAATCGCGGCGGCGTATCTGGACGAGTGTCCATCGCCCTGCCCGGTCGGCAGTAGAGCAACCGGTAGCCTGCCTCGAAGGACCTAGGTCCCGGCTGCGCCGGGCCCGGGTCTTCTTGCTCGGCTCAGCCCCGAAGAATGCCCTGATCTCGCCCCGGATCCGGCCGCGCGCTCGCCGCCGAACTCGAGCACGGTGGCGAAGCGCGGTGAGGCACTCGGTCAGCGTCTCGGTGTCCGGGATCGCGGCTGTGTCGGCGTTGATCCCGATGTAACAGGTTCCGGCATGCGAGGTGCGGGTTACGTTGACGGCCGTGCCGGTGGTGGGTCCGAAGGCGTACATGCGATCGATGCGCGCCCCGGCGGTAGAGAGCGGTACAGGGGAGCCGGGGACGCTGGAGGCGACGAAGTCGACGTGTTCGAGCATGCCGGTCAACAGTCCGGCAGGCAGCCGGTTCAGCGTCGCCGCCACGGCGCCCGATAGTGGAATCGCCGGTTCGCGTCGCCGGCCCGCGACCGCGGCGCCGACGGCGCGCATGAGGTCCGCGGTCTCCGTGATGCCGGACGGTAGCGCGAACCGAGCGAGTGTGATGCGGTTGCCGCCGAGCGGGTCGGTGCGAAGGCTGATCGGCATCTCAACCGCAGCTGGTCGAGCGCCGCCCCGTGCCGGTGGTGATACTTGCGCAAGCCGATCACCACCGCGGTCAGGTAGACATCGTTGAGGGTGCAGCCCGCGCGGCCTGTGCGGCGCCGCGCAGTCGTGCGAGGGGCACGTCGAGCACCGCCAACCGGCGACCCAGGCTTCGCTGGGTCATCACGGGTGAGAACGTCGTGGTGATGGGCCGAGCCAAGCGGACCAGCGAACTCGCCAGCGCGGTGCCCTCCCGCAGCGCCCGGGCCGGATTGCCCAGCGCTCGCCATGCGGTCTGCGGCATCGCACGAATACCGCCGGCGAGCAGCTCCGAGCCGACCGACGCGTTCCACGTCACGATGTCGCGCAGCGCGCCCGCGTGGTTGTCCAGCGGGTCGCCAGGCAAGCCGCGGTCGGCGCCCGCGCGGTCGAAATCCAGCAGCGCCGTGGCGATCTGGATCCCGCCGATACCATCGGTGAGACTGTGGTGCACCGTCAGCACCAGCCGCGCCATCGAGACCGCTGAGCAACGTCGCCCGCCGCAGCGGACGGGCCGGATCGAATCCGGTCATGGCCTCGGTTCGGGACCGCTGGTCGATCCGAGGACCTAAGTCCCGGTGTCCGAGAGCAGGCCGACTCTGCTCCGGCCGTCCGCGAATGAGCAGAGTGATCGGTACCCGATCGCGGCACTTTCCCGAGCAGAGGGGCTCGCGGGTCCGAGACGGTACTGCCGGCACAGCGATGGCGCCGGCGGCGGCACCGATGTCTGCCTCCGGCGCCGCCCGGAAAGCCGCACGCCGATAGTGCCCGCCGACGGACAGCGAGGGAATGGAGCAGCCGTGCCGGTAGACGAGGACATCCGAACAGCGGACCGAATCACCCGCCTGGTCAATCGCCGGGCAGTCGTCGGCGCAGCGGTCGCGGTGGTGCGGGCGGGCCGAGTGGAATTCGTGGGGCAGGGCCTGGCCGACATCGACGCGAAGCGGCCGGTCACCCAGGACACGGTCTTCCGGGTCGCGTCCATTACCAAGACCTTCACGGCCATCGCGGTGATGCAGTTGTGGGAGCGCGGTCTGATCGATCTGGACGCGCCGGCCGACACGTACCTGCGTTCCTATCGTCTGGTGCCCGACGACGCGCGATTCGGGCCGGTGACGATGCGCCACCTGCTGACGCATACCTCGGGCATCGGCGAGACAGCGAATCCCCGCCGGGTACTGCGGCCCGATTCCGGGGAGAGCGTCGCGCCGGGCGAGCCCGTGCCCACATTGTCCGACTACTACGGACGTGGATTGCGCGTCCAAGCGGAGCCGGGCACGCGATGGACCTACACCGACCATGGTTTCGCCACGCTCGGGCAGATCGTCTCCGACGTCACCGGCATCGCCTTCGCCGACTATGTGCGCGACCGCCTCTTCCGGCCGCTGGGGATGTTCGATTCCGGTCTCACCGCGAGCGCCTTCACACCGACGCGCCGGGCGGTCGGATACACACTTCACGCGCGCGGGCCGAAGGAGGTCACCCATCGCGAGATGATCACCGCGCCGGCGGCCTCGGCGTACTCCACTCCACGTGACATGAGCAGGTATGTCACCGCGCTACTGAACGGCGGCGGGAACGAACACGGATCGGTGATCGAATCCGCCTCGCTGGCACTGATGTTCGCGCCGCACTACCAGCCCGATCCGCGCGTCCCGGGACTGGGCCTCGGATTCTTCCGCGGTCTGGCCGGGGACCATCCGGTGATCGAGCACCAAGGCATCCTGCCGGGGTTCAACTCCCAGATGTGGCTGGCCCCCGACGACGGGCTCGGACTCCTGGTCTTCGTCACCGGCGGACATCACGCGATGCTCTGGCTTCCGGCCGAGACCTCGGCGCTACTGCACGAACTACTCGGTGTCGCCCAGCCGGCGATCCGCGACGATGTCGCGCACCATCCGGAGATCTGGTCCGAGATCTGCGGGTACTACCTGTTACCGGGAGCGCTCACCGATGTGCGCGCCCGAGCGATGGTGGGCGCGGGGGTCGACGTGCGCATCGTCGGCGGTCGGCCGGTACTGCGGGTGCTCACGCCCATCCCCGCGCTGCTGCGCGGGCTGCCCCTGCACCCGGAAGATCCGGACGACCCGCTCGCTTTCCGCATCGATATGACGCGCTGGGGCATCGGTACCGGAAGGATTCTGTTCAGTCGAGATCCGGATGACGGGACGATGAGGATGCACTTCGATCTGCATCCGCTGACTTTGCGTAAGTCGGGAAACCCGTTGACCCATCGGGTCGGAAGGACGTCCCGATAAGCGAGCCTCGTGGGGAGGAGACCGTGGGCCGGGCCGAACCGCTGCTCGCCGCGCCGGTCAGCCGGAGTCGCTGGCTGGTGAGTCACCGCGCGGTCGCGCTGAGCGGCGGTGCCGGCACTCGGTGGATTCGGTATCGGGCTGACGTACCGCCTGGCGATCTCCAGCCGCTGCGGATGGTCGGCGTCGCGCTGGTGCATCTGGGCGGTGACCGCGGTCGCGGCAGCGGGCGTCGTGTCCGGGGCACCACCGGTCCGGCGCGGACCGCGCGCCGGCGATATATACCCCTGGGGGTATTATAGAGGTTGACGTAAGAGGAAGGCACAACCATGGTCGGCGACGAAACCGCGATCACCCAGACACTCAACAGGCTGCGCCGAGCGCACGGTCAGCTGGCAGGCGTCATCGCCATGATCGAGCAGGGGCGTGACTGCAAAGACGTGGTGACCCAGCTCGCCGCGGTCTCCCGGGCGCTCGACCGCGCCGGATTCAAGATCGTCGCGACCGGTCTGCGCGAATGCCTCGCCGGCCGATCCGCCGACGGCCAGGCCCCGATGACCGTCGACGAGCTCGAGAAGCTGTTCCTCGCTCTGGCTTGATTCGCCGTCGTTCCCGCCCGAAAGGACCGCACGATGAACTTGGGACTGTCCACCACGCTGCACACCAGCTTCGACGACGCCGTCGCTCGGACGCGGGCCGCGCTGAGCGAGCAAGGATTCGGCGTCCTCACCGAGATCGACGTCCGCGCCACCCTGAAAGCCAAACTGGACGCGAACATGGAGGACTACCTCATCCTCGGAGCCTGCAATCCGCCGCTGGCCCATGAAGCGGTCGACGTCGACCGGCAGATCGGACTCCTGCTGCCGTGCAACGTCGTCGTGCGGCGCAACCCCGACTCCGATACCGAGGTCATCGTCGAAGCGATGAATCCGCAACTCCTGGTGCAGGTCACCGAAGAACCGGCCCTGCAACCGATAGCCACGCGTGCGGCCACCAAGCTACAGGCAGCCATCGACTCCCTCGGTGCGTAGAATCACAGCCTCTGACCGAACCTACGAGGCGTTTTCCCTCCGCGTGCGGTCGGCGAGCCGCTCCGCGCGCTGTTTGATGCCCCGCAACATCTTGCGCTCCATCACGAGACTGCCCGGAACCATCACAGCGGCGAGCATCCTCATATTCACGACGTACGCCCTGTCCTTCGATTTCACCGCGTGCGCACGCGGCGGTGTGACGCAGGCCGGGTGGCCGGCACGGCGGTCAGCTCCGCGACCTGGCGATGATCACGCAGTTGCGCGGACTTCGACCATGCGGTGAGCATGGTGCGTGGCAGATCGGAGTCTGTGGAACCGTCGAGACCGACGACCACGGCAGCGGAGGCCAGCTGGTGCGGGTTGCCGAGGTCCTTCGGCAGCGCGGCCGCGCGGGCTCCGCGGACCCGAATACGCCGAGACCTCTCCCACCGGCTCGCCGTCAGGCGTCGTGCACGATGCGGTCGAGTTCGGTATGCGCGATCCGAAGTGGCGCGCGGCGTGGAAGTCACCCGCAGGGCTGGTCGAAGGCCGCGCAACTGCTGCCGCCGCGGCGCGGTGAGTTCGCACGGCTCGGTTCGACAGCCGACGCCCTGGTGCAGCATGCGTGGTGCCCCGGTTGTCGGCCGGCGATCTCGGTCAGGGCAGCGGAACTGTCCAGCGAAGTACGGCGCCTCCCGCGGGCCGGTTGGTGATGCTGAAGTGGCCTCCGGCGTGCTCGGCCCGCGCGGCGAGGTTGGCCAGCCCGCTGCGCCGGGCGATGTCTTCGGGCACGCCGGTGCCGTCGTCGGTGATCTCGATCGTGACGTCGTCGTCGATTCGGAGTTCGACCGACACCGTCGTGGCGGCCGCGTGCCGGACGACGTTGCTGACTGCCTCTCGCAGTACTGCTTCGACGTCGTCGGACAGTGGTGGCGCGAGGACGGTGACGGGTCCGGCGAGCCGGATGCTGGTCCGTAGGCCGGTGTCAGCGGTCATGTCGACCACGATGCCGTGCAAATGTTTTCGATACTTGGACGAGTCCGCGGTCGTGTTGCTCTGCAGGTCGAAGATGGAGTAACGGATGTCCTGGACGATGCTCTGGACGTCATCGATGGTGTCGATCAGCCGCGATTTGATCTCGGGTACGCGTGCCCGTTGTGCTGTGCCCTGTAGGGAGAGACCGACGGCGAACAGTCGCTGGATGACGTGGTCGTGCAGGCCGCGGGCGATGCGGTCGCGGTCGGCGAGGACGTCGAGTTCACGCATCCGGCGTTGGGTGTCGGCCAGTTGCAGGGCCAGGGCGGCCTGGTCGGCGAAGGCTGCCATCATGGCCTGCGTAGCGTTGTCGAGTGGTGCCGCTTGTGCCGGGCGTAGCGAGGCGAGGACGCCGATGACCGAGCCGCGCGCACGCAGCGGGAGGATCAGCACGGGTCCGGTGTCCGGCGCTGTGTCGGCGGACGTCTCATCCAGCAGTGCGTCGACGCTGACGGGCTGTCCGGTCCGGAATGCGTTGCCCGCGTGTGATCCGTCGACGCGCACGAACTTTCCGTTCATCGCTTCCGAACTGCGCCCGGCCGCGGCGGCAACCACGAGATCGGTCACTTCGTCGTGGGGGATGTCGGGATCCTCGGGCAGCGCGAGGAAGGTGATCGCCGAGCCGGTCAGTGCGAGGGCGCGTTCGGCGACGAACTGCAGAACTTCCTCGGGTTCGCCACCGGCCAGGAGTTCGGTCGCCACATCCCGGATGGCTTCGAGCCATTGCTGCCGGATACGGGACTGTTCGTAGAGGCGGGCGTTTTCGATGGCGATGCCCGCCGCGGCGGCCAACGCTTGAACGACGACCTCGTCGTCATCGGTGAAATCCTGCCCGCCTGCCTTCTCGGTGAGATAGAGGTTGCCGAATACCTCGTCGCGGACTTTGACCGGGACTCCGAGGAAAGTGTGCATGGGTGGGTGGTGTGCGGGAAAGCCGACGGAGGCGGGGTGGTCGGCGATTCTGCTCAGTCGCAGGGGTTTGGGTTCTTCGATGAGCAGGCCGAGTACGCCGTGTCCGCGGGGGAGGTCGCCGATCAGGACGCGGGTGTGGTCGTCGATGCCCTCGTGCACGAATTCGGCGAGCTTGCTGCTGTTCTCGTCGGTCTCGCGGACACCGAGCGCGCCGTAGCCGGCGTCGACGAGTTCGATGGCGGTGTGCACGATGGTGCGCAAAGTATTGTCCAGGTCGAGGCCCGCGGTGATCACGAGCATGGCTTCGATGAGCCGGTCCATGCGGTCGCGCACGTCGACGATCTGCGCGATCCGGTCTTGTACCTCGATGAGCAGCTCCCGAAGCCGCAACTGCGACAAGGTCTCCGTCACCGAGGCCCGGCCGTTCGATCCGAGCGTGTACCGCTGGCCCTCCATGAACCGCATTCTGTCACGATCGAGTTCCGGTTCCCCCGTTGCGCGATCGCCGGGACCGAACGAGGTCATCGAGACGGAACTTCCGGCCCTTTCAGCTTGGTGGCGAGTACCGCCGCTTGGGTGCGACGTTCGACGCCGAGCTTGGTCAGCAGTCGCGACACGTAATTCTTGACCGTCTTCTCCGCGAGGAACATCCGGCCGGCTATCTGCCGATTGGTCAGGCCTTCGCCCAGCAGCGCGAGCAGAGTGCGTTCCTGGTCGGTGAGCGCGGCGAGCGGACCGGTCTTGGCCTCCGCCTCCGACCGGAGCTTGGCCATGAGCGCCGCGGCCGCCCGGTTGTCCAGCAGCGAGTTGCCCGCGCCGACAACGCGGATGGCGCGTACGAGTTCCAGGCTCTTGATGTCTTTGACCACGTAACCGCTGGCGCCGGCGAGGATGGCGTCGAGCATGGCTTGCTCGTCGGTGAAGGACGTGAGGATCAAACACCGGAGGTGCGGATCGGCCGAGAGCAGTTCGCGGCACAACTCGATGCCGTTGCCGTCCGGCAATCGCATGTCCAGCACCGCGACATCGGGACGGAGGGCGGGTATGCGGGCCAATGCTTGGGAGTAGCTGCCCGCTTCCCCGACGACATCCAGGTCCGGCTCGAGGTCGACGAGGTCGGCGACGCCGCGGCGGACGATCTCGTGGTCGTCCACCAGGAACACCTTGACCATGGATAACCCCTTTCGTGCGGTCACTTCAGCCTACGGAGTCCCTGGTCGGCTCGCCTCGGAGTTCGGCCTCGGATCGGTGACCGAAGTCCCTTGACAGCCACCGGCCCCAGCCGATCGGCCCACACCTCCGCCCACTCGGTGAGCGGCTGGAGATGATCGATCAGCTGTCGTCCCGGTGCAGGACTCATTCGCGAAGCCTGCGCTGCAGGTCCCTCTTCTGTGTTGCACGCTGACCTGCTCTGGCCGGACATTGTGGCGCGGTCGCCAAGCCGCTGTGCGCCAATGCGACAGCCGGGCTGCGCCGATCCGCGCTCACTCGCTGTACATCGCGGCGACCTCCGTGGCGAAGTCGCGTAGCACGATGTTGCGTTTCAGCTTCAATGATGGAGTGATATAGCCGTTGGCTTCGGTCAGCTGGGTGCGCAGCAGGCGGAACTTGCGGACGGCCTCGGCGCGGGAGACGGCTCGGTTGCCCTCGTCGACGGCGGCCTGGATGTCGGCCAGGAGATCGGGATCGGTGGCGAGGTCGTCGACACTGGCGTCGGGGGGTTTGTCATGGAGTTGCTTCCAGAGGGGAAAGTGCTCGTCGTCGATGGTCAGCAGGCAACCGACGAACGGCTTGCCGTCGCCGACGACGATCACCTCGCCGATGATGGCGTTGGCGCGGATTCGGTCTTCGATCACGGCGGGCGCGACGTTCTTGCCTGCGGCGGTGACGATGATTTCCTTTTTGCGTCCGATGATGCTGAGATACCCGTCGTCATCAAGAGTGCCGAGGTCGCCCGTGGCGAACCAGCCGTCGCAGAACGATTCGGTGCTGGCGCGCGGGTTGTTCCAGTATCCGGTGAACACATTCGGTCCGCGCAGCAGGATTTCGCCGTCGTCGTCGATCCGGACCGATGAGCCCGGCAGCGGCTGGCCGACCGTGCCGATCTTGGGCCGGTCATCGGGATTGAAGGTGGCGGCCCCGCATGTCTCGGTCAGTCCGTAGCCCTCCAGCACAGTGAATCCGAGTCCCCGGTAGAAGTGACCGAGCCGTTCGCCGAGCGGCGCGCCGCCGGATATGGCGTGGGTGGCGCGCCCGCCCAGCGCGGCGCGCAGCCGACGGTAGACCAGCCGATCGAACAAGGCGTGCCGCATCCGGAGCGGAAGCGGGATTCGCCCGCCGTCGCGGGCGCGGCTGTAGGCGATCGCGGTCGTGGCGGCCAGGTCGAAAATTCGTTCTCGGTGCGCGAGTGCGGCTTTTGCGCGGGCGGTGTTGTACACCTTCTCGAAGACCCGCGGTACGCCCAGGATCAGTGTCGGCCGGAATGCGCCGAGTTCGGCGGTGACATCCTTGACGTCGCTGACGTGAGCGATGTCGACCGGGACGTACGCTGCGGCGACTTCGGCGATGCGGCCGAGCACGTGTGCCAGCGGCAGGAACAACAGCACCGAGGACTCTCCGATGCGGAACAGCGCCGGCAGCCGGGCGGTGATGTTGCCCAGTTCGGCCAGGAAGTTGCCGTGGGTCAGCTGACAGCCTTTCGGGCGGCCGGTGGTGCCGGAGGTGTACACGATCGTCGCCAGCGCGTTCGCCGCGACAGCAGCTCGGCGCTCGGCCACGGTGGTGTCATCGATGGGGGCGCCCTCCGCCGTCAGGGTCGCGACGGCATCGGCATCGATCTGCCAGATGTGCGCCAATTTCGGCAATTGATCATGTACGGCGGCGACCACTGCCGTGTGCTGATCGGTCTCCGTGACGATGGCGGACGCGCCCGAGTCCGAGACGATCCACTGCACTTGTTCGGACGAGGAGGTTTCGTAGACGGGGACCGAGACCGCGCCCGTGTACCAGATCGCGAAGTCCAGCAGCATCCATTCGTAGCGGGTGCGGGACATGATGGCCACCCGATCGCCCACCTGGATGCCGTTGGCGATCAGTCCTTTCGCCGTCGCCCACACTTCGGCGCGGAACTGGGCGGCAGTCACATCCTGCCAGCGGCCACTCACCTTGCGGGAGATGACCGCCAGGTCCGGATACCGTTCGGCGTTACGCTCGATCAGATCGGTGAGGTTCGCCTCGGCTGGTACTTGGTACAGAGCCGGCAGTCCGAATTCCTGCATGACCGGTTCCCTCCTCCGCGCTGCCGGAGGGGCGCCCGATGCGCTCGACCTGGATGAGCCGCGCACTACCGAGTATGGTCCGCGTCACACGGAGGCCGCGACGGACATTGGCAGTCGCGCGTAAGGACATAGGTCCTCTTCGGTGAGCAGTGCTCGGCCGCCATTCCGCACAGACACCGCTCGACGGTGTCGCGGTCCGAGGGCAGGGGAGAGAGGGACCATCGACCCTATGTGCAGGCGGTCCCCGCAGGGCCACGTACGCGCGCAGCCACTCCGGATGGGTAGCGACGGCGATGCCGCAGTCCGCGGCGGCCAGCGCCGACTCGTCCGCCGCACGCGCGTGCCTTTCGGGCCCGCGGACCAGGCCTCCCGGAAGACGGACAGCACAATGCCGCGCGCGAGGAGCTACGGCTTCTTCACGGACAGATAAGTGGCTGCGACGACCATCGCAGCGATGATGGCGGCGATGACGACTGCGGCAGTCGGCCAATCCATGATGGTTCCTTTCGTAATCTGTGACATCGACTGTCGTCTCGAGGCACATCGCTGTGGTAGGGCAATTGGCTATTCGGCCGGGGGCTCAAGGCCCTTACCGGCGCGGTCCGCAGACTTGATGGCGGACCTTCCGGGGCTGTCGCAGCCGTGCGTGCCGCTCCAGTCCGCGATCCACCCAACCACGCAGCTCGATGAATCTTCCCGCGCCTCGACTTTCCGAGGGAGATGCCAAGGTCACCGGCCCAGGTGACGTAGGGCATTCTCTCGGAGCGCGACCCCGGGTGCCGTCGTGATGTCGGGACACCGTA